>JBIKUW010000116.1:0-3250 GCA_044347385.1 Rickettsiales bacterium | reverse complement strand
TGTTCTTTTGAAGTGCAATAAAATGATGTGAGTTCAATATAATTGCTTTTATTAGTGTATGTTTTGAAGTATAGCGCATTTTTTAATAGTGCGTCCAAATATTCATTTGTAAATGAATTAGCTACAATTTTATTTTCCTCGCTTTTTTGCGTCTTGATGTTGTATTCAGTGCTGTCAGTATTTTTTTCAAAAATCACATAGGATCGATCTCTTTTGATTTTATAGTTGATAATTATTGGTTGATCAAAATGATTTATTTTTTGTTTCAGATTCTGCATAAGTTTGGAGGCAATAATTTTATTTATTGAGTCGATTTCTGATTTTTTCTTTAATGTTATTTCTATTACTGGAATTTTGTTTGATTTCTTTATATCTTTTGCTACTACATCTAGTACTGCTACAACTTCTTTTTTTTTATCTGGTATAGACTCATTTTTTGAGTTTATGTAATATTCTAAAGTTATTGGATATCCTGGTGAATTTTTCTTATATGTTGTTTTGTTTATAAATGATTTATCATCTAATGATCTCCAAACATTTTCTTCTTTATGCCCTATATTCATATATATTGTGATATAGCTGTTAAAGTTTTGAAGAAGTATTTTTATTGAAAGCAAAGACTCAAATAGATTAATTCTCTCATCAGTTATTTTCGTTTCTGACGCATTGTTGTGAATTGATTTTTGAATTGAAATTCTGGTCCATATTTCGATCATTTTATTACGTGCGCTTTCTATTGTAAGTGGAATTAGCGCAATGATTGATAGGATTATTAATATTGTTGATAAAATGAAGATTTTTTTTGGAAGTACTAGGAATTTTATGGTGCTAGGATTTTTGAGAAATGACGGGAAAGTTATTGTAAATAGATTTTTTAAGAATAAACCAATTTCGTTGGTTTTCTGATAATGTATTGATAAATATACTAAATTGCAAAGCAAAATTAACAATATTGTGCATAGCAATAAAATGATAATATTATCTATAATAGAAATTTTAAAGGTAGTCATATTAATATATTTATTTCTAATAAATAGAACTCCTAATGTTTTAATAATAATATTATAAATATCTTAATTCAAGTGATTTAATTAATGAAATTACCTTTTTACTGATGATTTATTGAATTATGTGAAATATATTAGCCAGCGGAATGGGTATGATGATCTTGTTCATGATGAGTGGATGATGTGCTGGGTTGTGATGCAGCGCTGTGTCCTAGACTTTCGTGATGTTCTGGAGAAGAGACTCCAAGAATTTTATGACCTGCTTCTTCAAGGCGATGATCTTCACTTGGATTATAATTTGACTGCGAGACAAAAAAATCATTATCATTGTCTTGGTGGCTTTCATTTCCACCTCCAGAACTATCAAAATTGCTATTGTCAGTTTGTCCATCGCTTCCAGTTCCGTTATCTCCTTCTGGTGATGATCCTGTAATCTCTGAAGCTGATGCTTGTGTGTTTAGTTGACTTTGTTCGCCAAGTATTTTTAAACTTCCGAGAACGCTAACCGGATGTTGATTGAATGCTTGTGCAATACCGGATACTGGTTGTGTAAGCTGTGAAAGGGCATTTGGAAGATTGCTTGTTAAGCCCTCGAGTGCTTTTGCTGCATCATCTATATTTCCTAAGACGATTAATTTTGATAATGTCTTTCCTGCGCCTTCGCTATCGCCTTTTTTACTGTTATGAGCAAATAAAGCTGCTGCATCATGACTTTCATTGTTCATATCATTGGTGATTTATATTTTTTATTATTTTATTATAAAATAGTTAATTAATTGAAAAATATATTTATTATGTTTTGTTCTTATTAAGAACTTATCCCGGTAAAGTTTATTAATGGTATTAATTTTTGGTTTACGTTGTATAAAGATAATGATGCTTGATTATAAATATTTAGTAACTCATTGTATTGCAGTTCGAGATCTATTAGATCTATAGAATAATCTACAGAATAAATTGTATTATCAATAATACTACTTCGTATTTCTTGATTGTTTTCTTCAATTGGATTGATGAAGTTTAATGTATTAGAAGAATTATTTGTATTGCTTATCATTTGATTCCAGAATAATTTATTATGTTTAATACTTTGATTTTAAAATTATTTATATTAATTGGCGGTTAAAAATAAATCTATTTAATTGATAGTTGCCAATACTTGAGTTTGATTATTATTTCCAGATTATGTGTGACAAATTTAGTAAATATGTTCTGCAATCCAGAAATCTAAGTAGATTTCTGATAAAGTCCATTTATTGTTGTTTTTGTAATAGCAGTAGACTTTTATTTTCTTATGCAAAAACGTTATTGAATGCAGATGTAACTCCAGTGAAGTCTTGCAATTCTGTTAAAGAAATGTTTGCTAAGCTAGCGCTTGCTGTGTTGTAATCGTTTAGGTGGTTTGGGTAACTTGATTGTGCGCCAGCTAGAGACCCCTCGAATCCAGTCATAACAGTATCAATAGAACCTAGTGTTGAAATAGTGCTACCAAAATTAGTATTCAATGTGTTAACCTGTCCTAATAAAGTAGTGATGCTATCATCGAAAGCTCCTAATGCATCCATTCTAGTAGTTAAGCTAGCAGTTTGAGCAACAGCATAAGCAATACTAGCAGTGTTAGTTGCATCAGAGCTGTTTAAATTAGATAAAATGCTTGTTAAAGAGCCTAGGTTTGCTAATGTAGCTTGTGGGTTAAAAAGTACCATATTTTTACCATAGAATTATAGAAATGATTTTCTCATATGAGATTTTTGTTTATTGCTAATGATTTATATTAAGGTATTAATACAAATCATTAATTTATTAATATCTCACACACCAATGATGGTAGAAGAAAATTATTAATTTTTTATTAATTAAATGTATTGATATTTTAATTACTTCATAAATTAGTTTTCTTTCAAGAAATCAAATATTTTTCCAGCTAAAGGTGCTGCAAAAGAAGATCCATAGCCCATAAACTCTCCTATTACTGAAACTGCGTATTTTGGTTTGTCGTATGGGGCAAATCCAACAAACACAGAGTGATTTTTATGTTTTTGTCCTGAGCTAATTTGTACAGTGCCTGTTTTTCCAGATATTCTAAGATCTTTGTATTTTTTTCCTATTGATGGATCTGCGGTCCCGCTATATGGAGAATTTACAACTTCAAACATCGAGCTTCTAATAATATTGAGGTTTTTTTCACTTACTAATGTGTTTTTCTCAGCAATTGCATGTCCTGTAGAATCCAAGGTTGATAA
>JBIKUW010000115.1:0-3273 GCA_044347385.1 Rickettsiales bacterium | reverse complement strand
GAGCTCTCTCCGGGGGTCGAACCCGGGTATTCAGACTTGCGCCTGACACTCTAACCAACTAAGTTAAAAGAGCAAGTATATAAATAAATGCGGAAACCGGGAATTGAACCCGGGTCTCTTCTTATAAGGAAATATTCTACCGTTAAACTACTTCCGCATAATTCTTAATTTTATAATTTCTTATAAATATAAAGTTTCAAAATATTTCTTCTGAAATTATCTTTCTTCAGATATTTTTCTACTTTACATTTATAAGAATATATCACTTTAAAAAGAGTCGGAAGCAAATTTTGAAGAAAAAATGAAAAAAATGATTTTTTTTATTTTTTTTATTTGTGGGCGGGGTTTCATCTAGAATAAGTAGCTGTCTCATGATATGGATTATTTATTTATAATTGATAATATTGAATTAATGATGGTTTGTTTGATATATGAGATATAAAATTGCAACATTATGCGTTATTTTCTTGTCAGTTTTCTTTGTTAAAGATAAAGAGAATTTTTTTTTTAGTGATTTTAAGATAAATAATGTTGATGTGACCGGATATAGCGCTTTTTCTCGTGATGATATAAAGCATAAGATTGATGCCAACAATCTACATCAAAAAAATCTTTTATTTTTTGATATATGGAAATTATATGAAGATCTGAAATCAATTTCTCTTGTGGAGAAAGTTGTTGTCCGAAAAATATATCCAAATAATTTATCAATAGAAGTTCGAGAGAGATCGCCAGTCGCTTTGATTGTTGACAATAAAAAAAATTATATTTTTGATAAATCGGACAAAATTATTCCAATTGATCACAACATGATGAAAAAATTTAATTTTTTCAAAGATTTATTTTATATAGAGGGAGATAATATTTTGTCTGAGGTATCATTTCTTGTTGATATTTTTGTTGATAAAGATTTTTCGAAAAGAATTTCTGGATTGTACAAAATTGGAGACAGAAGGTGGAATATGATTGTTGATAAGAAGATCAAGGTGATGCTTCCAGAAAGAATTAATAAAGATTTGGTTATTTCAATTTTTAATACTGTAGATCAAATGAAATCAAAAAATAATATCAAGATGCAAGCTGTTTATACAATCTTGGATGCAAGAATGAAAGACAAAATCTTTATTAAGAATATTGGTGAGTAGTGTATTGTGATATAAAAACTTCTTAATGTTTAATCGTTATTCTTCTCCTCTGAAATATTCCTCAACTTCATTAATTTTCAATTGCTCTATTATCTTATCTAAATCTTCTCCTTGCATAAATGAGTTGATGTTATTTAAACTTAACCCAACCCTATGGTCTGTTATCCTATCTTGTGAGAAATTATAGGTTCTGATTTTTTCTGATCTATCTCCGCTTCCAATTTGGCTATTTCTTACATTTGACATTGCGCTATTTTGTTTTTCTCTTTCTAATTCAAAAAGTCTTGCTTTCAAAACTCTCATAGCTTTCGCTTTATTTTTATGTTGTGATTTTTCATCTTGCTGAATAACAACAATTCCTGTAGGTAAGTGCGTTAATCTTACTGCGCTATCTGTAGTGTTTACGCACTGCCCACCATTTCCACTTGCTCTGTAAATATCAACTCTTAATTCATTATCAGGAATGTTGATTTCAATTTCTTCTGGCTCTGGTAAAACCGCAACAGTTGCAGCCGATGTATGAACTCTTCCTTTTGATTCTGTTTTTGGAACTCTTTGAACTCTGTGAGTGCCGGATTCAAATTTCAAAGTTCCAAAGACATTTTTCCCACTTATTCCAACACTCGCTTCTTTATATCCCCCTTGTTCGTTTGAACTAATGTCCATAATTTCAAATTTCCATTTTTTGTCTTCGCAATATCTTGAGTACATATGAAACAACTCCATAGCAAATAATGATGCTTCATCTCCTCCAGTTCCGGCTCTAACCTCTAAAATTACGTTTGATGAGTCATTTTCATCTTTTGGTAAAAGTGCAGATTTGACTTTCTCATCAAATTCTTTAATTTTTTGTTTTAATATTGGTAGTTCTTCTTTTGCAAAACAGATCAATTCTTCATCTAAATTAGCTTCGATAATTTCTTCGTATTCTCTGTATTCATTTACAAGAGAAGTGTAGTCCTTAAGAATATCGATAATATCTTCAAGGTTTTTAAATTCTTTCTTCAATCCAACTTGATCTTTTTGGCTGATTTTATCTTGTTCATAGGTAAGTTTATGATTCAAATCATTATATCTATCTACTAGTGTTTGGCATTTTTGATAAAACGGAAAATCTTTACTATTCATTTTATTTACTATCTCTATCTGTTTTTAGATTTTATTATAATCTTATTAATTTTTCTAGTTTTTATTTACAAATAATCAGTTGAGCTAAAATTACTGATGTTGTAAATGTTTTTGATTTTTAGTGATGTTAGTGTGTGGTTGACAATTATTAACTAAGTACTAATATATAAATATACTATCTTAGTTGTGGTTAAATATTGTGAAAAATCCTTTCAAATGGATAAAAGAATTATTCACTTCAAAGCCAAAACCAGATGCAAAGATTATAATGTCTGCTGCAGAGTATGATTGATAGAGGAGCAAGAGAGAAAAAAATTAGCAGAGAAGCTTGGATGCGATCAAAATAATCCAAAAGATAATGTTGCATTGGATATGATTACAGAGCTTACTAATAAGGTCAAAGCATCGGATATAACAACTGCGCAAAGTATTGAAGCTATCAGTAAAAAAAATGCAGAAGATATTGCAGCCAGTAATAAAAAACATGCAGAAGATATTGAAAAATTGAATAAGCGCAATGAGGAGTCAGATAAAAAACATGCTGAAGATATTCAAGTATTGAAAGATGCAAATACTGAATCGCTTAGAATGCATAAAGAAGTATGTGAGAAAATTCTAAAGCTTGAATCAACTTGCTCTGAAAGTCTTAATAAACTTGTAACAATGACAGATGTCGCTTTACAATTGCAGAGAGATGCAACCTATACTAAGAAATATACATTATCAATAATAGATAATGCTATTCAAATGAACAAAAAATATTCTAATTCAGGTTTAGAATCGCAAGATAAGTTACTTGAATCATACAATAGAATCATAAGTGAAATAGAAAGCAAAATTGTAATTCTAAAAGAAAAATCATCGAATTTAACAAGAGAATCAAGCGCTCTATTTTCTGATAAAGATAAAATTTTTAAACAAATTGATGGTGTAAATGTTCAGATAAGAAAGGAAGAGCAAGAATTAGGTAAATATAATAGATTGATAAATAAAGCATTGA
>JBIKUW010000119.1:0-2942 GCA_044347385.1 Rickettsiales bacterium | reverse complement strand
TAAAGCTCAAAGATATAGATGCTATACAGATGATATTATTGCCGGCTGTTGGATTTTTATTCGTTTGGGCTCTATACGCATTTATTCTTTACCCACGCGAAATCAAAAGCAACATGTTGATGACGGGATACCTAAGCTCTGATGCAATATTGATGCAAGTTGTTCTTTCAAAATTAATTGAATCTAATTTAGTAACAGAGAATGAAATTGGCGGTCCTGGGAAGACAGATTTAGAAAAAATAGAAAATAAATTTATTGAGCTTCTTTTTAACAAGAACTCTAAATTAGAGTGCAAATCGAACTATATACCAAAACACACACATTTAGAGGATCAAACTAATAATATTATTAAGCAAAACATTATACCATTTTTAACATATCTATCGAAGCATGATTTTTTCACGACCAAATACACTAATTCCTCAAAATTATATAAATTAATGTACGATGGAATTAAAAAATGCACCGATAAAAATGGTAAAATTAATGCTGCGAAAGTTCAAGAAAATTTCAATATTGGCGGGATTCTAGATTTACAAAAATCTTTGTTTTCAGATAAAAAAGAATACAAAGCATGGTTCAAAATAAAATTCTCAACAGAAAACCACAGAGTTCGAAAAGCATATGAAGTTGCAACTGGTGGACTAGGAAATAATTTGCTTACTGGTGGTCAAATGCTGAAATATGCTGCAAAATGTACTCGATATGTTATTGCAGGTGTTTTTGTTGGATCAATTGCACTATTTTTAAACAAAATATCGAAAAATATTGAAAAAGAGGAAAATCTTTTCAAAACTGCCTTCAACGGAGCAGAACATATAAAAGATTTAATTACTATTTGCTCTCCATATATTATAAGCTTTGTTTTAGCCTCTTTATTTTTCTTTTTTATGACAGAGATTGGTAGTGTAAAAAGGGTTATAAACAAAACTTGCATGGAACACACTCAGCAAGTTTTTGTTAATCTTTTCTCTGATTTGGATTTAATTATGCAGTTGAAAGAAAGACCAATGCACCAGTTAGATACTATTGCTCCAATTGATCAACAAAACAAAGCTGATGAATCTCAGCCACGCTCCCCTGCATTTGCAATGGTACTCACTGCAATACCAATTGCTAAACCACAAGAAGAGAGTTTTGTGAATAGAATCAAGGAAAAATTTGGATTTTATCCAACTCAAGGAATGGTTTATTAAACCATCACATCTTCCGCTAAAAACTCTAAATATTCATTTCCATTCCAAAAATTCAAAGAGATCGATCCGAAAACAGAAACATTCTTCGGATTACTAATTAATATATCGCATGAATTTTTCACAGCATTCCCAAAAGAGTTACACTTAATTGAATAACCATTTTGATCGTGCAATCTGCATGTCAGATGCGCTCCATTCACTCCAAAAGCCCTTGCTTGCTTGACATTTACATTCTTGATCACAAATTTCATCTGAGGATTTCCACTTCCAAAAGGTTGCAAAATTGACATCTCCTCATAAAAATACGAATTAATCTGATTAATCGAAATCTCATTATCATAATCTCTGTATGCATGAAATCCCATATCTTGAAGTCTTTCAAAAAAAACTTCCTCAAAAAATTTCTCTAGATCTTCCATTCCACATTTCGTTACAGAAAAACCACCAGCCATCGCATGACCACCACCTTCAACCACCAATCCCTTCTCACGAGCTCGCAAAATTGCACCACCAATATCTATTCCATAAATTGAACGACAACTCGCTTTTCCAATTTCATCTCCCTTATAAAAAGAAATTGCCATTGTTGGTAGATTATAAATATCTTTAATTCTAGAAGCTATAAGACCACTCACACCAGGATGCCAATCACCTGCTATCATTACGAAAGATTGATTTCTCTGTTTCTTCTCAACTTCATTCACAGCCCATCTTAAAGCTTGTTCTTCAATCAATTTGCGCTTTTCATTTAAAGCTGTTAGAGTTTCAGCTAATTCATATGCATTTGATGGGTTTGAACTTGTCAACAAAGTTGCGCCAATCGCTGCATCTCCAACTCTCCCTCCAGAATTAATTCTTGGCCCTATAGCGAATCCCAAATCTCCAACATCCAGCTTTTTCTGAAAATTTAAATGATCAATCATTGCTTGTATTCCAATATTTTTACTAGAATTCAGAACCTCTAAACCAATTTTCACCATAGCACGATTTAATCCTGTCAAAGGAACAATATCGCAAACAGTTCCCAAAGCAACTAAATCTAAATACCTCCTCAAGTCAGGTTTAGCTATTGATTTCTTTTTAAAATAATCAATTTCCGTTTCTAAATACCGCTGTAAACCACAAAGCAAAAGAAATGTCACACCAACTGCTGCTAAATTCGTACACGAAGAATTTTGATCATATCGATTTGGATTAATAACTGCAACTGCGTCTGGCAAAGTCTCTGAACTAATGTGATGATCAACAACAATCACATCCAATCCAATAGATTTCGCAAATTTCAAAGGAGCATAAGCAACAGTTCCACAGTCCAATAGAATGCATAAGTCTACTCCTTCATCCTTAAATTTCTGAAGTGCCTTTTCATTTGGACCATAACCTTCTTTTATCCGATCAGGAATGTGAAATAGAACATCAGATACGCCAATATCTTTCAAATATTTATACAAAAGAGCGGTCGAAGTCGCTCCATCAACATCATAGTCACCAAAAATTGCAATTTTCTTTTTCTTTAATATTATATTTGCTATATATTTTACAGAATCTTCCATTCCATGAAGATGGTATGGATCAGGAATTATCTTAGAAATTAATGGCTTTAAAAAATCCTCCACTCCTTCCAATTTTCCATATCGGCTTGCAACTCCTTTTGCTATCATATCTCTTAAACTATATTTTTGCTTGATTACCTCCTTAATGCGAAAATCATACTCTCTTTCTCTCCAACAAAAACCATTAATTGAA
>JBIKUW010000056.1:0-8206 GCA_044347385.1 Rickettsiales bacterium | reverse complement strand
TAGATAGACTACAAGAACATTTTCATATCAATCTAGGACAATACTCTAAAAAAATAATGGAAAATTTAGTGATGAAATAGCTTTCTATTCAAAATATTATGCATTGCAAATAATTTACTTTTTAAATATTTAATTTCAATGATAGACATTTCATTTTTCAAACTAATCATCTTTACCTCTGTAAATAATTTTTGCTCTGCACTCATATCTCTCTCAATCTCTATTTCTACAGATAATAACTCTGCAACGCATCTGCAATTATAATCGCCTCCTGGATTTTTCCCTATTGGTGTTTTTCCATATTCAAAAATTTTACCATCTAAAACTTCATGATCTTTTCTAACTTTTTCATCACCAGTTGTTCTCCAAATATAATATCTTCCTTCGGTTTGCTTTTTATCCCAATTCTTTACACCTCTTGGTATAATTGTTTCTGCAACTCTTGCAACAATTTTCCTTCTTGGCAATCTATCATTAATCAATTTATCATCAGAAGGCTTGGAATAAAAAGGAGCTTGCCTTGAATCTAACATTGTTGACTCAGCTATTCTTCTTTTAGTAAGTCCAGGAATATTATCCTTATTAGAACGATCTCTCAACTCGTCAAATGCATTCTGCAAATATCTTTTTCGTCTCCTTTTTCTATTTCGGTTTTACCCACTATTTTCTTATCTTTCATAACAAATTCATATCCATAGTAAGCACTAATATTTTTAAAAAAATTAGTTCCTGGTTTTACTAAACTCGCTGCATTAAAATATGAATCTTCAATAGCCTATCTCTCATTCATTCGTAAATCTTGCCAAATAATACCATAATGGGATCTCAGCTCTTTCTCTCTTATATCTAACGATCCATCTAATAAAATATCAATTTGTTCGTTATTTAATGTTGCTCTTCCATTATAAACTTCATCAAAATCTGGTTTATTACTATAATTTGCAAAAATTTCATTCCATTCTCTTCTAGCCTCATTTTGCTTTCCATATCTACTCATATTAAATCCTGCCCCAACAGTAACACTTCCTCCATTTAATGGTGAAACACCGTCATATCTCGACAGTTTTTTATCCTTGTCATTATAAGCGTAATTAATACTACCTTCATTTGTCTTAACAAAACCATGTCTTATTTCTCTGTAATATGCTAAATCTAATTCATCCTCCGGATCTAAATTATGAATCAGATCGCGCATTCTTGCAGAATTCATCTGCGTTATAAGAATATCTCCAGCACTTTTTATCATCATTTTTTTGAATGCTTCTTCGTAATACATTGCTAATAATAAAAATACAATTCATTAAATCAATACTGAACCGCATCTTCATAAGAAGGGAGCAAGAAATAATTAATAATTTTCAAACTCCGATGTTCTTAAATCAAAAACTCTACAAACCTCCTCTTTTAAAGAATTTTGCATTTCATAAAAATCAATCTTTTTATCCACAATATCTAGGTTTATTGGAACTCTATATTCGCATGCAATATAAATCTTAAAAGAAGGAACGCCCATTGAAATCGTCTGTCCACCATAATATCTTTTATGATACCTCATACCTTCTATTTTATCAAAACCTCTATCTTTTCTAGCTTGTATTTCAACCTTACGAGTCATTCTTAGATATTTAACAAACTCATCAAAATTATCTACTTCTGCAGAAAAAAATCTATCCAGATATTTCTCTCCATCCTTGTTATATTTCTCCATAATTGGAATTCCTAAATCATCATTATGAAAAGCAAAATAAACTGGATATCGAATATACTTTTCAAGCTTTTTATAATTTTTTATTTTATTACTCACAATTGCTATCTTAAAATCTTGTCCGATTTCATTCACTTTATCAATTACTTTCTCAGCTCTATCTCCCCAAATGTATCTAACCTGCTGCCTATCACACCAATCATCTATATTTACATATCCTTTTAATAAATTTTCATCTTTATCGTCTGAATACTGGTCTTTGCATATAACACTGTTAATAATACTTATATCGTAATACCATTTATGCAATGCAACATCATCTTCAAACAAAAAGTCTCCTTAGAAATAGATATAAAATCAGGATTAAAAAATATTTCATGCCCTTTCTTTAATTCTTCTCAAAACTTCTTTATATCCATCTAAAACATTTCCAAGATTCTGACGAAGAATATCCTTATCAAGTGGAGCTAAATTATTTCTTTTATCGAGCAAGCGGCATGTATCTCCACTAATCTCATCAGCCAATAACAACTCACCATTTTTATTTATACCAAATTCAAGCTTAAAATCTCCAAGAACTATATCAATAGAATCAAAGAACTTAATCAATAAATTATTTATTCTATAAGTCATGTTCTTCACATTCATAAATAAATCTATGTTCCCTTCTAACAAATAATTCAAAACATAGCATTCTGAAATCAATGGATCGCCCAAATCATCTCTTTTATACATAAATTCAATAAGAGGAATCGCTAGCTTCTCTCCTTTTTGGAAATGCATTCTTTTCAAACCATTTCCAAACGCATAATTTCTCATTGTAACTTCAATTGGTAAAACAGAAACTTTTTGAACAATTTGTGAATCTTCAGCATTTTGAGAAATCAAATGAGTTGTGATGCCATTTTCACCTAAAAATTTAAAAATTTCAGAAGAAATTTCACAACTCACAACACCTTTGCCTTCAAAGAAATACGGCTGAGGATTATTGAAAGCAGTAATGCTATCTTTAAAGAATTGAATCACTTGATCAGGATTTCCATCAATTGCAAGAATAGATTTCGCTTTGCCGTCATATATTAAATTATTTTTATTCATATTAACTTTCTATAAATTATTAATACGAATATTATATTAAATTGATGCAAAAAAACAAATAACTTTATTTTACTATTGAACTTTTTTGAAAATAACAATATTAAAAATCATCTCAATATCAAAGCTTCCTTCTAAATCAAATGCACTATCTAAATTTTTAAAGTGCTCTTCTGTAAAAAACCATCTATTATCTTTATTTTTTAAAAAATTCTTCATATCATCGCACTCTAAAACTATTTCTTCTGAAAGAAAAACAAAATTTTTAAAAATCTTCAATTCTTCAGAAATACTCTCCAAACTAACTGTTGATTTAAATCTTTGAATTGCCACACTTCTATTTTTCAGATCACAATCTATTAAAATTTTTTTCAAACTGTAAAAACTATTCCTATCAAGAAAAATCAATATCCCTTTTGATTGATTACTTAAAATAAAATACAATAAATTGTAGTTTTTAATCTTTTCTGGAGAAAGGAAATTTACAACCAAGTCAAATTTAAAATCAATATCGATATCACTCTGATCGCACCATTTCTGATAATCGACTGGGTTATAAATTTCCTCTGTAAAAAAGAAAACTTTATCGTATCTAATAATAACATCTAACTTTTTTATTCTATTAACATCTTCCTCATCACAAATCACAAAAACATTTCTGAAAGAAGAAATCTTCAAATCACTGTCATATAAACTCTTATTATCAATTATTTTGGCTAATTCAAAATTATCATTAAGATTTAAATAATTATCTAAAAGATCATTTATCTCTGGAAAAAGAAGTTCTTTCATTAATTTCACTAACTTTACTATTGATTAGAGCTATCATTATCTCATAATAGTCACATATTAAATTAATTCTTGAAAAATTCAATAAACTCCTTAAAATGAAATAAAAATGTTTAAGAAAAATCATGTCGTCCTTAAGTTGTGGAATCGTCGGTCTACCAAATGTTGGAAAATCCAGCTTGGCAAATATTCTAGCAAAAATGCAAGTTGCTGAATCAGCGAATTATCCATTTTGCACTATAGAACCAAATCACTTTATAGTTTCAATCAAAGATGATAGATTGAAAAAATTAGCAGCAATTGCAAATTCACAAAAAATTATTGAATCACAAATCAACTTGTGGGATATTGCTGGTCTCGTAAAAGGAGCAAGCACTGGGGAAGGTTTAGGAAATAAGTTCTTAGCTAATATACGTGAAGTTGATGCAATAGTCCATGTAATACGTTGCTTCGAAAATCCCGATGTTACTCACGTTTATGATGATGTTGATCCATTGAGAGATAAAGAAATAATTGAGTATGAGTTAATTCTGTCAGATCTAGAATCAATCCAGAAAAGATTACCGAAACTCATAAAAGACAAAAAGCCAGAAGCGATAAGGGAAGTTGAGTTGTTAAAAATAATGGAGGAAATTCTTAAAAAAGGACAAATGGCAAATACATATATTACTTCATCTCCTGAAGAAAAAAAAGAAATCAAAGCCCTTCAACTTTTAACTACAAAACCAATTCTCTACCTATTAAATATTTCAGAAGAAGATTCACTTAATGACAATTATCTAAAAAATCCTCACTGCCAAGCAATAATCAATAAGATAGATAAAAATGATTACGTTGCATTTCCTATCAAATTCGAGGCCGATTTTGTTGGATCAAGTGATGAAGAGAAAAATGAAATGCTAGACTCTTTTGGATTTCCAAAAGACAATATAGATAAACTATTACAAAAATGCTATAGCATACTGAATTTACACAGTTTTTTCACGATTGGACCAAAAGAAGCTCATGCATGGGCGATTCCAAAAGTATGCACAGCTCCCCAAGCCGCAGGAGTTATTCACTCGGATTTTGAAAAAGGATTTATTCGCGCTGAAACTGTTGCATATGATGATTATATAAAATATAATGGCGAACAAGGAGCAAAAACTGCTGGAAAACATAGAACTGAAGGAAGAGAATACATAGTCAAAGATGGAGATATAATGCATTTTTTATTTAATAATTAAATAATAATGTATTAAAAATTTGATTATCTAATAAAAAAATAATAAAATTGTTATATTTATTAAGACGATCAACATGCCAGCACTACCATTATTAGATAATTTTTTCGCTACTTTAGATTCAATAATTGAATTTGAAAGAAAATTTAGCGAAAAAATTGACAATATCGAGCTTGTTAATCAACAAATAATATCGTATATAGAGAAAAATGAGCTAACAAACCACAATATTGGTAAAAAAATTTCAGATATAAAAAATAACATCAATGATCATAAGAGCAATCCAATAATGCTAAAAGCATTGATATCTGAATTAGTTTTGCTAATAAAATTACAAGAAAACCAACTAGATGAATCAAAGATTGAAAGTGAAATCAAAACAACTTTCTTGAAGGCACAGTTCAATATTTTTATCAAAAATTATATTGGCAGCATAAAAAATAAAGAAATATCTTACAACTCATCACTTCAAAATTCAATCCCAACACTTGCAGAATTAATGGATGATACACAATCAGAACAACAATCATTAGATGAAAATGAAAAAATAGATATTTTTAATCAAAATATTAAAAATCATTATTTAGAATTTGATTTTGATGAAAATGGTTGCGGAGAATTATATAAAATTCTCGAAAAGATTGGCAATGGAATGGAAAATTTTAAGTCACAATTTGCAAAAAATATAACGCTATTTACCTTTATATCAGAAACAATTCTCAAACATCCAATCGATTTTGGAAAAAATATGAAAAAATTTTCCAAAGGCAGTATTCTGAGTTCTCAAAACATAGAAATAATTTTTTCCTATGTCAATATTATAAAAAAAATTTTTGTAGAAGCTCACAATAAAACTGTCGAAGAATGTAACTCAAAACTAAAAAAACAACAATTTAGCATCATATCAGAAAAAAAAGAACCAGAACAATTATTTAAAATCATATCAGGAAAATTAAAAAACTTTAGTAAAGATATTTGTATTTTTGATAAAAGTGCACTTCCAATAGATCCATTACAAAACTTAATAGAAAATGTAATTCAATACAATCAGAAGGCAATAAAAAATAAAGAAAACATTATAAATAGTATTATAGAAAATATAGGAAAATTGTGCTTAGTAGTTAGTAAAAACTTTATAATTCCCAAAGTCCTATCTCTCCTTGGTAATTCAAAAAATCCTCAAGAGATTGCCGGTACACTATATAAAAACAATAATATAAATATATCGGGATTACTATCGCAAGACAGCCAACAAACATTGAATGTTAACGAAACGGAAAAATCAAACAATGAGATAAATCATCTACTATGCGAAAATGAAGCGCTAACAATTACAAACAATGCTCTAAAAAAAACAATTGGGATTCTTAAAAATGAATCAACAAAAACAAATGATCAAATAACAAAATTTAAAAAACAAAACACTACATTAAAGGATAGCAACAAGCAACTAAAATTATTGGAACAACAAAATACTTTTAAAATCAAATCACTAGAAAAAGAGAATGCGCTCTTAAGAGAGAAATTATTAAAACTAGAAAATGAAAGAAACAATCTAAAATCACAAAAATCAGATGACTCTGGAATTGAAAATGAGGAACAAAATCACCATATCATTAAAAAAGTAACACTAGAAAATACTGAATTTACTGAAAGTATATTAGTAGGATTTAAAAAAAATATATTGGGAAAATTAAAAAATGATATTGATGCAAACAAAGATACATTAAATGATTTTGGTGCAAAACTGAATGAATTTGATGAAGAATTAAAACTATTATCCGATAAAAGAAACGCTGATATTAGCAATCTAAGGAAAATAAATTTTGAATTACATAATGAAATTGAAAGACTAAAACTCGAAAATTCAAAAACATCAAATGAGAAAACAGACAAAATAATTATATTAACAAATAAGCTTCTCGATGCTATTAAAACTATAAAACAATTGAAAAGTGAATTAGAAAATGAAAAAAATATACCAAAAATAAATAATGAAAGTTCAATAGAGAAAAAACTTTCTATACTTGAAAAGGTATTAGAGTTTTTCAGTAAATTATTCAAAACGATTTCTAACTCAATATCATCAATTTGCAAGAAAGTTTCTTCGTCATTTCTTTATAAAGATATAAAACACGGAACTATCCTAGAATCGGTAAATAAATAATATTTATCTTGAAAATTCTACATTTTTATAGAAAATAATAACAATATTAAAACTTCTTAATTTAATTAAATGAAAATAAAAATCGCACCATCAGTCTTGTCTGCTGATTTTGGACATCTAGCTGATGAAATTAAAGCAATAAACCAGACAGATGCAGACTACCTTCATATCGATGTAATGGATGGAAATTTTGTACCAAATATTAGTTTTGGACAACCAATTCTAAAATTCATCAAAAAACATAGCGAAAAACCTCTTGATGTTCATCTGATGATCAACAATCCTCAATCTTATATTGATGATTTTGTAAAACTTGGATCTGATATAATCACATTTCACCTTGAAGCCACAAATCACGCTGATAGAATCATTCAAACGATAAAAAGCTATGGAATAAAAGTTGGCATTTCTATAAATCCGTCAACACACCCAATCAACCTAGAATATCTAATTGAAAAAATTGATCTAATTTTGATTATGACTGTAAATCCTGGGTTTGGTGGTCAAAAATTTATACCAGAACAAATAGAAAAAATAAAGTTCGTACGACAAATGTGTGATAGACTTAATAAAAATACAATTATAAATGTTGATGGTGGTGTCGATAACATAACATCAAGACAGATAATAAATGCTGGAGCTAATATGCTTGTAGCAGGCTCATATATTTTTTCTGGCGGAAATTCTACAGAATACTATCAAGAAAAAATTAATAGTTTAAGATAATTCACAACTCATATAGCCCGTAAAGATGTTGCTTCCAATAATCATCAAGAATATGCTCAACTACAAAACCAACTTGAAGATATGCATGAATAACTGTAAAGCTTCCTTTGTTCTCACCTATAATTCCAACATGCTGTGGTGAAAACTTATTACTAAATGAAAATAATGCGATGTCACCACAAGAAATATCTGATAGATTCTTTTTCACAAAAAACTTCTCTGTAGCTGAAACTAAGATAGCATCAGTTACAAGACGAGAATAATTTGTTTTATCAATGAAGCCATTGAAACGAGAATTAAAATCGATATTCAACTCCTGAAATACTCCAATCAATAGACCAATACAATCGCAGCCACCACTATGTTGAAAATTCTTTTTCAAACGACCCTGATGGTGAAATTTCGTCCCTATCCAAGTTCTAGCTTGCGCAACAATACTCTCTTTTATCACAAAAATACCGCATATTCATGGATAAAGTATATCAATCGACTTTCAAGGTT
>JBIKUW010000104.1:0-4618 GCA_044347385.1 Rickettsiales bacterium | reverse complement strand
AAATTGAAAATAAAATTTTAGCATTTAAAATTTTTATAAATACAATTTCATACCTTCATGACTCGCTTTAAAACCTAAATCCTCATAAAACTTTTTTGCCTTTACTCTTATTTTATTTGTAGTTAACTGAACAATTTTAACATCGTTTTTCTTTGCAATTTCAATAGCTTTATTTATCATATATTTTCCAAAACCATGCCCCTGAAAATCTTTCGAAATTCTAACAGCTTCAATATTCATTCTCGATCCAACGTCGAAAGTTAACGATTGCATAAATGTTAAATGACAAGTACCAATAATTTTATCCTCGAACTCAAGAACCATCAAATATTGATTCTCATCACAATTTATCTTGTTAAAAACATC
Organism: Rickettsiales bacterium; assembly: GCA_044347385.1. GTDB lineage: Bacteria > Pseudomonadota > Alphaproteobacteria > Rickettsiales > CAIPFW01 > CAIPFW01. Next base: position 4,252 of record JBIKUW010000104.1, on the reverse strand, counting down.
TACATATTTTGTAATATTATCTTGAAAAAGTTTTTGTCTAGAATTTCCTAGATCATCGTCTCTCAATAAATCTATTATTGCTTTTAGATCTTCTGATTTTGCTTTTCTATATATTATTTCTAAATTAGATATAGTCATAACAACTATTCAAAATCAATATGAACTTTGATAATTGGATCTTTACCTAATCTATTCTTACATAACTTCTTCGCAATATTCAAAGCTATATAAGAAAAACTATCTTTCCTATCTTTATCATCAACAGTTGAGCTAAGTTCTCTTTGTAACTTATTGATTAAATCATTCATGATGGATTTATCATTCGCCTCATCCAGTAAACCTGGAGCAAAAATATTTGCACGAACCCTATTCTCTGATGTCATCTTTCCATCTTCTGTCTTTTTGTTCATTTTCGCAAAACTCAAGAAAATAACCAATATCCCATCCTCCATGATTTTCTTACGAGTTTTTAGCACAGGATCATGCGCTCTTCTAAATAACTTGCCATCGACGCACAAAAACCCAGAGCGAATCTCATTCACAACACAAGAATTTTCTCCATCAATCTGAACAACATCGCCATTGTGAACTGTTACAACTCTAGAAACCTTGCAAACATCCAAAGCAAATTTCGTATGCTCTCTTATATGCAAATCCTCACCGTGTACAGGAATTGCAACTTTTGGCCTAATCAAACTATACATTTCTTTCAACTCATCGCGCGCTGGGTGCCCAGACACGTGAATTGGATTCGTTTCATGCGTTATTAAAATTGCATTATGCCTACAGATATGATTATATAAATCAAATACCCTCCTCTCATTTCCAGGAATAACTTTTGAAGAGAAAACTACTGTATCACTCTCAGAAAATTTTAAATGACGATGTCTACCACTAACAATTTTAGTTAAAGCAGCTAATGGTTCAGCTTGACATCCAGTACACAATATTATTAATTCCTCTGGTCTAAATTGATTAGCTTCAACCTCATTAATCATTAAATTTCCTGGAAATTCCTCAAGATATCCACTATCAATCGCCGCATTTACAACCCTTGCAACAGCGCGGCCAACTAAACAAACTTTCTTACCTAATTTATTTGCTATTGATAAAATTGTTGCAATCCTACCAACATTAGATGCGAAAAGTGTAATAATAATTCTATTTTTTGCATTTCTGATCACGCGCTCAAATTCATCAGTCAAACTTCCTTCAGACTTTGAGTGACCATGAACCATAACATTTGTTGAATCACAAATCATTGCAGTCACACCCTTATCACCTATTGACTTCAGACGATCGCGATTTATAGGAGAACCTACAACTGGGATATCATCAAACTTCCAGTCACCAGTATGGAAAACAGTACCATATCTTGTCTTAATATACAAACCCATCATGTCAATTGTTGAGTGAGTTAATCCAACAAACTCAACATCAAACCCACTTTCATCATTTTCTTCATTAGTATCTTTTCCTAACCTAAGAACTTCAAAATCCTTAACTTCAACAGTATTGATCTTTTCTTTATAACCACTCTCATCCAATTTTGCTTGAATAAAATTCAATGTAAAATTAGTGGAATAAATCTTTAATTCAGGAAAATATTTTAACAAATAAGGCAAAGCTCCGCAATGATCTTCGTGTATGTGGGTAATAATCAAACCTAAGACTTGATTTTTCCTAGAAAAAATATATCCTAGATCTGGAACTATTACTTGAACACCAGGCATATTATCTGGAAACCCAACACCCATATCTACAATAAGAATTTTTCCATCACAAACATAAAGCAAGCAATTTAAACCTATTTGATCAGATCCACCAATAGAAGCAAAGAAAAAACCATTCTTTCCGGTAAAAACATCAGTATTCATTTAAAATCCAAGTATCAAACTAAAATTAATTTTTGAACTCCCCGAGCTGGATTCGAACCAGCGACCTGTCGGTTAACAGCCGAATGCTCTACCGCTGAGCTATCAGGGAATATAAGAATATTTATTGAACTATCAATATACAACTCATTATATAAAAAAATTTTATCATGTCAATAGTATTTTTTAAAAAAAATCACAAACTAACAGGAAAAATTCAATTACCTTCTGCATTTAATATTGAGTTAATCTTTTTAAAAACATTTTCCTCAATTTTAACAATCAAATCATTTACTCCTCGCACACTTTTTTCCTTCAAATCATTTTTTTCCACATCTAAATTAAAATACTTCAAACTCAATTTAACACCAGGAAATTTTCTTAAAAAATAACTTCCTGCTAGAACGATATTTGGTTTCTTAAAATTCCTAAAACCTGTACTATCAATACTTTTTGAAAAAACATCATATAAAATTATTTCACCTTCCTTGCATAAAAAGCAAAAAACAGAACAGCTAATATTTATTTTCTTCTCTCCTAAATATTTGTTTCTTTTTCTAACTGCAAGTCGCAAATCGTAATTTATCTTCTTCATAAATTCAATTTTATAATTTTTTTCCCTAGCAAAATCATTCAACTTTCTGTAACAATCAAGAAAGTTTAATAAAATTATCTCCATTTTTTCGAAAATAAAATTTATATAAAAATCATGATAAGTTTTTTTCAAAATCTCTAATAAAATAGGAATAATTCTTTCTTCATTGCAACATTCTGCAAAGAATTGCTTGATAACTTTTTCTAGAATAGAATCAAAATATCCTGCTATCAAATAATCCGCATTATTTTTCTTATATAAACCAATATCTAAAACATCTTTTTCAAAAAATTTTAATTCGTTATTCATTAAATTTGAAACTGAAAAGGAATTTAATTTAATAATCTCTTTCTTAATTAATTCTTCGTTAGCAAATTCTCTATATAATTCTATCAATGCTTCTTCGCTATCATCTTCATCATAAGACTTCTGCGTTGGATATAACTTATAATTTTCTTCTTTTTTAAAAGGATTATTAAATGAACATAGACGAATACCACGACTCTTTAAAAGATCTCTCATATAATTATCATCAATCTGATCTTTTAGAGACAGAGGGAGAATTGCAAGCAATTCTTTTTTATGCGATCCTACCTGTTCAATAATAGTTGATTCCAAAAAACTCTTAAGGACATCATCTGAACTTATGCAATAAAAAATCTTAGTATTTTCCTCATTCAACAATGACTTGTTCTCTATAAGATTTTTATAATTCAAAATTAAAACGCTATATTTCAAATCATGCCCTTTCCTAATATCACTCTCTGACTTCGCATATTCAAAATATGTGTTTACTGAAATCTTCAATTCAGAATCTGATGCCCAGCTATTTAAATTCTCAACATTGCAAATAAAATCAAGCTCGCAATCAAAAATCCTTAACAACTCATTTAAAAAAAATGCATGAATGGAAAAAAAATGTCTAAATGTCCTCTTTCCAACCATACAATAAAATTTAGAAAATTTCTTTTTCCAAGAAATAATTTCTTGAAATAATAGTTCAATTTCATCACTTAAATTATCAAATCCTAAAATCTCATCAATTGTAAACTCCCAGTCAATCAAATTCTTTTCAAAAAACTCACAATATTCTTGTACTTTCTCACCCTGTAAAAAATTTATTATTTCAAAAAAATATTCAATTGAAAATCCTCTTTCACAGAAAAAGATTGTCGATTTTATGAAACGTAAAAATGTTGTACATTCAAATAAATTACTCGACACTTCATTTGGGTCGCAATATTTAATTCTATTTTCCTCAAAAAATATCTTAGTGAAATCAATATAATATTCATCCAATACAAAGATTCTTTTCTTATTGGTATATTTTAATAAATAACTCTTTATAACATCTTCAAAATCATAATCTTCATAGAAAACTACCTTCATTTCTTACTCTCTGAATTCTTGTCAAGAACATCATATATTACTACATTGTCAACAATATCATCACTTAAACCATCATGTGGATATATCTTTAAAACATCGTTTTCTTCTTTAAAATACGGAACTCCATCTTCGATTACATAATCTCTACCAGACTTAAATTTCAACTGGTATAAAAAAAATCCTAGGACAAAAACTAAAAAAATAATTAAAGTTAAAAATTTTCTCATTAATTTTTTGTCTACACTTAACTACTAATAACTTTTATTATTCTAAAGAAAAAATATCAAATGTCAAAAATATAAATTAAAATCTTACTGTATCTACATATGATTTCCTATTTTTTAAATCAACAACTTTACTATTATCCTTATTATTTTGTTCTTGATCAATACTC
>JBIKUW010000030.1:0-13156 GCA_044347385.1 Rickettsiales bacterium | reverse complement strand
TGGTGGTCATATTATTAAGGTTAAGTTACCAACAAATTACCTAAAGGATAAATCATTGGAGAAAGCATATATGAATATTGATGATTTGTCAGAAAGGGTTAAATATGTTGTGAGATCTTGTTTTGATGGAAAAAGATTAGTAGTGTTTTCTGGAGGAGCGACGAAAAATGATTGTGAGTTGTTTAATGAGATTAGAGCTATTAAAAGCGGTGGAGGCACTGGATCAATTATTGGAAGAAATGGATTCCAAAGGCAAAAGGATGATGCCTTGAATATGTTTAATAAAATTATTGGAATATATAAAAGCTGATGTTATTAGTGTTGGCTTTCTATAATGAAAATAGATATTTGATTGTTGCCTAAATTATATCGTACGTATGCACCATTTTATATATCGATATAGAAGATGGCTTTGCTATATGATCCTGTGTTTTGATTTTTTGTTTTTCATATATTCATCCCAGCTATCAGATAGTTTATTAATTATCTCGTCAGATATTTCCACTTCGTCATCTTCAATTGCTTTAATTTCGTTAGGATTAGTTGCTAAATATATTATTTTTTTTTCAATATCTAATTCAGGGAATGACTCATTATCGAAATGAAACATAGGGAATGTCTGGAATTCTTTAAATTTAGAATCAATTTCTATAATAGTGCCGGCACCAAAATCGTGAATATCTTTTACAGTTCCTATTTTTATATCTTGATTATTTTCAATTTTATCTTTGTAATTACAGACTGTTAAACCCAATAATTCAGAAACAAGAAACTCACCTTCTTGTCTTTTTATTTCATTTCTTTCAATATATAGATTCTCATTAATAAAATTTTGTGCCTTATTAATATCTGGTATATCTTTTATGCTAATAATAAATTTGATTTGATCAGTATTCGTATCATTTGTAGCGATAATATTGGGTTTAGAAATAAATTTGATGTTTATTTCATTATTATTTCTGATATAGAATTTTTTATAATTTAAAATGTTTTGCGGATTTTTTGAATAGAATATAGCGATTAGATTTCCCTTTATTCCATGAGTTTTGATAATTTTGCCTATTTCTATGAATTCTTTTTCCATGATTTTTAATATATTGTTCATAGTATGAATTATATATTAATAATTTCTTTTGTCATCTTTTGTTAATTACAGTGATTTTGGTATATTATTTATCAATAATTGAAAATGTATAGCTATGAGTAAAAATCTTGTTTATTGTGTTGATAGAGTTAAGAGTAAAGTTGAAAACTCTATTGTAGAAAAGACAGTGTTGCGATTGAAAGAGAGGGAAATCTTGAAACCTAGAGATAATGAAATTTTAATTCAGCATGATTATATAGGGTTGAACTTCTTAGATATTGATATTTCACGCGGATTAATTAAGAAACCAGATGGATTTGTCCCTGGAATCGATGCAACTGGTTTTGTTAGATTGGTTGGTAGAAGTGTAAAGGGTGATTTTAAAGTTGGAGATAGGGTTGCATATTGTACGTCAAGAAATTTTGGTTCTTATAGTCAATATAATGCTGTAAATGAGGATATTGTTATTTCTATGCCAGACGATATTCAAAATCACATTGCAAGTGGTTTTTTAATGCGCGGTATTTTTGCTCACACTCTCTTAAAGAGGGTGTTTATTGTGGATAGTTTATGTTTTATTGCAATATTTAATCCTACTGGAGCATTAGGTCATATTATATCTCAATGGGCAAATTATTTGATGGTGAAGGTAATTGGCATTATTACTGACAATGCTAATTTTACAATTGAGCAAAATAAAAAGGAATTTGAGCGGAAAAAGAAAATTTCTGAGAGTTATGGTTGTAGCATGGTTATAAATTACAGTGATCTTAATTTTGAAGAAAAGATTATGGATTTTACAAATGGCGTTGGTATTAACGTTGTTTACGACTCTATAGGGAGTCTAAATTTATTAAAAATCTTAAATGTAATGCAGTATTGTGGTCTCTTTGTTAGCTTAGGTCAAAATTCCGGATTGAATTTAAAAATCTCTATGCAAAAAATTATGGAGAAATCTATTTTTATTACTAGGCCATCTTTATTTGATTACAAATCATCAGTTGATGAGCTGCGGCTAACTGCTATTGAAGTTTTTAACTTATTGCGTAAAAAAGTTTTAAATCCAAATTTGAATAATATATATAAGTTTAAAGATTTGAGAGAATCGCATAATGATTTTATAAATAGAGATGTAAGTTTTATCAATATTATAGAAATTTGAATAAAAATATTGAATTTATTTATTAATATTTTAATAAATGAGCATATTATAGGGTGTAGTTTCTCTTATAAATATATTTTTTTTTATTATTTTTGAAAAAAAATGCAAAAAATGCAAAAAAATGATTTTTTTTGCATTTTACCTGTTGACGACATAAAAAGATGTGGTATTATTTCTCTCGTTGTGACGTAAATAAGTGAAACGTTGTTTAAAAAAAAATTAAAAGCTAGATAAATAAGCTAGTTTGTTTTAATTAAAAATTTACTTTTAGTAAAATTTTTTAAGCGAAAACAAACTAGCCAGGACAGCACTCTTTTAGAGAGTGCAATCCATTTTCAAAAGTTTATAACTGCATGCGCTAATATAAAATTAGTATAGTAAAATTAAATAATTAAGAGCATTCAATGGATGCCTTGGCGTTGAGAGGCGATGAAGGACGTGGTAGACTGCGATAAGTTACGATGAGCTGTCAACAAGCGATATAGTCGTAAATTTCCGAATGGGGAAACCCAACCGTAAGGTTATTGTAGATTGAATACATAGATCTGCAAAGCGAACCCAGCAAACTGAAATATCTAAGTAGCTGGAGGAAAAGAAATCAATTGAGATTCCGTTAGTAGTGACGAGCGAAACCGGACCAGCCCAATGCTTTATAAGAAAAAACCAGAATTAGGGATGGAAAGCCCGCCCATAGATAGTGATAGGCTAGTAAGGGTAAATTTCTTATAGAGATTCGAGTATGGCGAGACACGTGAAATCTTGTCTGAAGATAGGGGGACCGCCCTCTAAGGCTAAATACTACTCAACGACCGATAGTGAACTAGTACCGTGAGGGAAAGGTGAAATAGAACCCGTGATAGGGAGTGAAATAGAACCTGAAATTGAATGCTTACAAACAGTCAGAGCATTATACGAGCAATCGTATTATTGTGATGGCGTACCTTTTGCATAATGGGTCAGCGAGTTAATTTAACGAGCAAGCTTAAGCCGATAGGTGTAGGCGTAGCGAAAGCAAGTCTTAATAGGGCGTATAGTTCGTTGGATTAGACACGAAACCGGGTGATCTATTTATGGCCAGGTTGAAGGTGTAGTAAAATACATTGGAGGACCGAACCCACTAATGTTGAAAAATTAGGGGATGAGCTGTGAATAGGGGTGAAAGGCTAATCAAACCCGGAGATAGCTTGTTCTCCGCGAAATCTATTTAGGTAGAGCGTTGTGTTAGATGATATCAGGGGTAGAGCTCTGAATGGACTAGGGGGATTCATCATCTTACCAAACCCAATCAAACTACGAATACTGATATACAGTTTCACAGCAGACACTCCATGGGTGCTAATATCCGTGGTGGAGAGGGAAACAGCCCAGATCGCCGTCTAAGGTCCCAAAATTATGACTAAGTGTGGAAGGAGGTGGAAAAACCAAGACAGCTGGAATGTAGGCTTAGAAGCAGCCATCATTTAAAGATAGCGTAACAGCTCACCAGTCTAAATATTAAGTTTTTCTGCGCCGAAAATGTAACGGGGCTAAAGTCATATACCGAAGACGCGGATTTCTTTATGATTCAATTCATATTGAAGTGGTAGCGGAGCTTTCTGTAGGCCTGTGAAGGTAACTCGTAAGGGTTGCTGGAGGTATCAGAAGTGAGAATGCTGACATAAGTAGCGATAAGGAGTGTGAGATGCACTCCCGCCGAAAATCTAAGGTTTCCAACGCAAGGTTAATCCGCGTTGGGTTAGTCGGGACCCTAAGGTCAAGCTGAAAAGCGTAGCCGATGGGAATCAGGTTAATATTCCTGAACCTGTAAGAAGTGACGGATCACGTAAGATGTACATCCTTATTGGATTGGATGTGCGTTGATGTGGTTCCAGGAAATAACTCTTACAACAAGACCGTACCGTAAACCGACACAGGTAGATGGGTAGAGTATACTAAGGCGCTTGAGAGAATGATACTGAAGGAACTAGGCAAATTGCATCTGTAACTTCGGGATAAAGATGACCATGTTTTAGGCAACTAGAACTTTGGTGACACAAAATAGGGGGTAGCGACTGTTTATTAAAAACACAGGACTCTGCAAACACGCAAGTGGAAGTATAGGGTCTGACGCCTGCCCGGTGCTGCAAGGTTAACAGGAGGGGTGTTAAAGCTCTGAATCGAAGCCTCAGTAAACGGCGGCCGTAACTATGACGGTCCTAAGGTAGCGAAATTCCTTGTCGGGTAAGTTCCGACCTGCACGAATGGCGTAACGACTTCCCCACTGTCTCCAGTATCAACTCAGCGAAATTGGATTCCCCGTGTAATACGGGGTGCCCGTGGTTAGACGGAAAGACCCCGTGCACCTTTACTATAGCTTTACATTGTCATCTGTGATGTGATGTGTAGAATAAATGGGAGGCTTTGAAGCTTGAACGCCAGTTTGAGTGGAGCCATAAGTGAAATACCATTCTTTGCATCTTTGGTGGCTAACCAAGAGTTTCTAATGTTATTCTGGGACAGTGTATGGTGGGTAGTTTGACTGGGGCGGTCGCCTCCTAAAGAGTAACGGAGGCGTGCGAAGGTAGGCTCAAGTTGGTCGGAAATCAACTGATAGAGTATAATGGCATAAGCCTGCCTGACTGCGAGACAAACAAGTCGAGCAGAGACGAAAGTCGGTCATAGTGATCCGGTGGTCCCTCGTGGGAGGGCCATCGCTCAACGGATAAAAGGTACGCCGGGGATAACAGGCTGATAGTGTTTGAGAGTTCACATCGACAACACTGTTTGGCACCTCGATGTCGACTCATCACATCCTGGGGCTGGAGAAGGTCCCAAGGGTTCGGCTGTTCGCCGATTAAAGTGGTACGTGAGTTGGGTTTAAAACGTCGTGAGACAGTTTGGTCCCTATCTGCCATGGGTGTTCGAAGCTTGAGAGGATCTGACTTTAGTACGAGAGGACCGAGTTGGACATACCTATAGTGCGCCAGTTGTCACGCCAGTGGCATAGCTGGGTAGCTACGTGTGGAAAAGATAACCGCTGAAAGCATATAAGCGGGAAACTTACCTCAAAACTAGGCTTCGCAATTAGGATCGTTATAGATGATAACGTTGATAGGTTGAGTGTGTAAGTGCAGTAATGCATTGAGCTAATCAATACTAATATTCCGATTGATTTAATTTTATTATTTACATGCAGTTGTAAGCTTTTGATTTTTTAGCTTTTAATATTATTTTGAAATTTTAGTTGATTTGATAATTATTTTGAAGATGTACCACTCGATCCCATCCGAACTCGAACGTGAAACTCTTTTATGCTTTTGATACTCTTTTTAGGGGAAAGTGAGGCGTTGTCAAATCTATTAAGATTTCAGATAAATTATGTTTCTTTATGTTCACATCTTTATTTTTCTTCCCTTGTGTTATCTTACATCTTTGAGTTTCATTGTTAGTTCTTTTATACTGAATGGCTTGTTAAGAAAATTGTACTTTTTTATTAGTGTTTTGTTTTGATTTCTATTGTGACCTGATATAAATAGTATTTTTGGTTGTATTATATTAAGTTTTGTTATTTGCTCCGCTAGTTGATATCCATCAATTCCTGGCATAATTATATCAGTTATTAATAAGTCTACTTGAATTTCTTTCAATATTTCTAATGCATCTTCACCGGATTTTGCAGATATTACATCATACCCTTTTATTTTTAGTGCTTCAGAAATAAATAGTCTTACAGAATTATCATCCTCTACTATTAGTATTTTATCATTACTAGTCAAATCTGGGGCTTTTTCCATATGTAATTTATTTATCTGCATTTTTTCTTTTTTTGTTATGGGAAAAAGTAGATAGAAAATAGTTCCATGATTGCTAATTGTGTTGTTAGTAGTGAAATATATATATCCATTGCTTTGTTTAATAATGCCGTATACCATTGATAAACCTAATCCCGTTCCATTATTTATTTTTTTTGTTGAATAAAATGGCTCAAAGATTTTACTGATAGAATTTTTATCTATTCCTGATCCATTATCTTGTATTTTTATCACTACATAATTACCTGATTTGATTTCATCAATATCTGGGCATTGAAAAATCATGTCATTATCAGAATCTATGTCTGAACTTATTTTTATATGTTTTTGATATGTGTATATATCAATTTGCCCATTTGATTTTATTGCATCTCTTGAGTTTATAATAAGGTTTATTAGAGCTTGCTCTAGTTGTCCTTGATCAATTTCTATTAGTTGTATCTTTTGATCATAATGAGTTTTGAAAACTATATCTTCTTTTATTAATCTTTTTAATAAATCTGAGATATTAAATATTATATCATTTACATTTATGATTTTTATTTCAAAAACCTGTTTTCGCGAGAATGCAAGTAAATTTCTAACTAGATTGATTGCGCGTATTATATTTTGTTTAATTTGTATTATTTCTGGAAATGAAGGGTCGCCTGTTGGGTGTTTTAGTAATAGTAAATCAGAAAATCCAAGCATAGCTGTAAGCAAGTTGTTGAAGTCATGCGCTATCCCGCTTACTAATTGTCCAATCATTTGTATTTTTTGTTCATGATATATAGTTGTATTTTCTTTTTTGTCTATGTTTTGACTGACTATATATATTATCATTCCATCAAGTGAATTTATTTTATGGCAGTATAATGATATTTGCATATTGCCTGATATTAAGGTGCATTGAATTATGATATTGTTATTTGACATTATTGTGTTTTTGTCAGTGTAATTATGAAATTTTATATATTCGCTAATTGAATTAATATGCGTTTTTTTATTCACGAGAGAGTTGAATGAAGAGTTTGATTTTACGATTTCAAAGTTATTATTTATTTGAGCTATTGGTAATTGATTATTAGCACAATATGTTTCCCAGCAATAGTTGTAATCGGTTGTCATATTAGTGCTTTCCTTACTTATTATGCAAGTTATATCGTATTCGAAATTATTAAGTAATGAATTCCATGATGTATTGAAAAAAGTAAAGATATTGAATTTAGCGTTATCTTTTTCATATAAGAAGATATTTTGTTTATTTGCTGATAATTTATTTTCTACTTTTGTATTATTAGATATAATTTTCGCTATTTCACTGGTGTCTATATATTGATTTATACTATTAAATGTTTTATTTGTTTGCACTACATTGAACTTATTGTTGAGTCTGATATAGGTAAATTTGTAATTATCGCATAGTTCCATGATATTGTTGTCTTTGAATTGCGATATTTGTAGTAGATATAGATTTCGGTCTTTAAACTTCTGTAAATAATTTTTTAAACTAATATTTTTGACGCATATATCTGCTAGAAAATTTATGTTTAGGTTATTTGATTCACATTTTAAATTTATCTCAAAATTTGTTCTTATATTTGAGATTATATTTTCAATAAATATTTCATTTATTCCGAATTGCATCAGAATATTTGAAAGTAGGTCTTCTTTATTCTCTAATTCAACAATATTATTTATTGCACTATGTCTATCGTCAATATAAATGATGTCATGTTTTGCATTAGTTATGACATAAAATATAGATGAGTTTCGCAATATAGGTTTCAATATTTCAAATTGATTTGAGTATGATTTTTCTTTATGGAATATATACAATATTGCGCAAAGTAATATTAGGTATACAATCTCATTGATTGTATCTGGATTATAATTTAGAATTGTGAAATTGCAGAATATTATGAAAAATATTATGAAAGTTATGGTTTTAAGAAAATTGTTGGCCATTTATATAAATATTAAGTAATTAATTATTTGTAATATTTCACAACTTATAGTTTATCTAAAGTAAAATTAGAAAACAATTTAATTAAAATGTTTTTTTATCTATAGCAAATTTTAGAATATAGTATTAAGATAATTTTTAGTTATAAATTAAATTTTTATCATAATGCAGAAAAATGTCTTAATTGTGAATGGTAATAATTCACCAATTTCAATCAATCAATTAATTTTTAATAACAATTTTTGCAATATTTCATTTCTAAACGAGAAGGCGAAGGCTAAAAATTTTAATAATGGAGAGACTCTAGTGAGAATTTTTGCTGATAATTCGGGATTTGACTTTTATGATTGTGAGTATTGTATTGTTATAGAATCTCTTACATCTAATTTTGCTGTTGGAAAATCTGTTAATGATGTTTTTAGTGAGACAGAATTAATTATCAATGCACTGAGAAGCAAGAATCAGGAAATGAAAATTTTTTTAATAGCAACTGATTTTTGTTATGCCAGGCAGGATAGGGCTATTAACAAATCTGAAGTTATTGATGGGGTTGAATATCAAACGGCTGAGCCTCAGACATTAAAGTTGAAATTGCAGAGTTTAAAAAATTCTGGTTTGAACACTTTGATAAATTTTGATCCTCATTCAATTGTTTTATACGAGAATTGTAAAAATCTGGATATAGAGTTAATTATTCAAAGTCATGAGGATTTTATTTCATTTTTAGGTGATATTTTTTACAGAATGTTCGATGTAGATGATAGAGAGATAGAGCTATTTTTTCATATATTTAGTGAGTTGGAGGATACAAGTAAATTAAATTTGATTAGTGTTAAAAAAATGAAATTAATATTAGATTTCTTTAATGATGAGCTCATGCTTGTAGCTCCTGATAAAGGATGTTCAGAAAAAATAAAAAGTTTGGCGCATGCTATTCATCAGAAATTGAATACAATGTTGCTAGCATACAATAATTTCAACCTAATTAACTTATTGCATTCTGAAATAAGTTCTCTAATTATAAAAAAGATTAGGTCTGAGCCTGGTAAATCAAGCGTTGCTGAAATAGAAGGCAACGCAAAGGACAGATCATGCCTAATTATTGATGATATTTTAGATACCGGAGGAACATTATGTAATGCAGCTGAAGCTATAAAGTTTGGTCATGATGCTAAAAAAGTATGGTGTTTTATCACGCATGGTGTTTTATCTGGAGATGCTGTAAGTAAATTAAGTAATTCTTGTATAGAGTCTGTGAATTTGACAAATAGTATAACTTCAGTTTATAAAAAAACATTAGGCAACAATAGATTCAAGATATATGACTTATCTGGTTTGATATCTAAAATTATTTGCAATATTATAAAATCATAAAATAATAAATCTGGACAGCGTTGAGTAGTTATTATAAAATCTTTTACTATTTTGAAGTAATGAAGTTTTATAATGCAAGAAGTTGTTAAAGAATATGATTTTAAAAAGATAGAGAGTTTAGTTCAAGAAAAATGGGAGGAGAATAAAGTTTTTAATGTTAGATGTGATTCTAATAGGGAGAAATGTTATGTTCTTGAGATGCTTCCTTATCCATCTGGTAATTTACACGCAGGGCATGTTAGAAATTATACAATAGGTGATGTATTAGCCAGATATAAAAATCATCGTGGTTTTAACGTACTGCACCCAATAGGTTTTGACGCTTTTGGTTTGCCAGCTGAGAATGCTGCGATAAAATCAAATGTTAGTCCATCCGAATGGACGTATAATAATATTGATACAATGATTGCTTCTCTAAAAAAGTTAGGTTTTTCATATGATTATGACCGTGTAGTTATAACATGTTCCCCAGAATACTACATGCATGAGCAAGAATTATTTATTAAATTATTAGAAAAAGGTATTGCATATAAGAAGGAGTCATGGGTAAACTGGGATCCAGTTGACCATACTGTTCTAGCTAATGAGCAAGTGGTGAACGGTTGTGGTTGGAGATCTGGTGCAAAGGTTGAGAGGAAACTCTTGAATCAATGGTTTTTAAAGATTAGTGATTATTCAGAAGAATTATTAAGTGAATTGAATAATCTTCCTGAATGGCCAGAGAAAGTGAAAAATATGCAGTGTAATTGGATTGGCAAATCAGAGGGTTTAAACTTATATTTTAAAATTGATAACTCTGATGATATTCTAGAGATTTTTACTACAAAGCCAGAAACAATTTATGGGGCAACTTTTTGCGCAATTTCTTATGAGCATGATTTAATAAAAAAATTTAAGTTGGAGAAAAATGACAAGATCTCTGAATTTATAGAAGAGTGTATTGCGCAACCAAATATTGAAGAAGTTTTAGATAAACAAGAAAAGAAAGGAATTTTCACTGGTTTGTATGCTATTAATCCATTAAATGGAGAAAAATTACCTGTTTATATTGCTAATTTTGTTCTAATGAACTATGGAAGTGGTGCAATTTTTGGATGTCCAGCTCATGATAAGAGAGATAATGAGTTTGCAAAAAAATATAGTTTGTTGTGTAAGGAAGTTATTAAATCTGATGAGAATGACAATTTTAAGTATTCTAGTTCTGATATTATTTTTAATTCAGGTGATTTAAATGGATTATCTGTATTGGATGCAAGAAATTTTATTATAAAAAAAGTTGCTGAAGAAAAGATAGGAGCAAGAGTTGTGAATTATAAATTGCGCGATTGGGGTTTGTCGAGGCAGAGATATTGGGGGTGTCCTATTCCTGTGATTTATTGTGATGATTGTGGCGTTGTTCCAGAATTGATCAAGAACTTGCCAGTTAAATTACCAGATGATATTGATTTTTCTAGTAAAAAATCAGGCAATCCATTAGATTCTCATCCAACGTGGAAATATGTAAGATGTCCAAATTGTAACAAAGATGCGATTCGGGAGACTGATACGTTCGATACTTTTTTTGAATCATCTTGGTACTTTGTTGCCTACTGCTCTCATGATAAAGATATGAACAATAAGGAAAATAATTATTGGTTACCGGTTGATTATTATATTGGTGGAGTTGAGCACGCAATTTTACATTTATTATATGCTAGGTTTTTTACGAAATTGATGAATGAAGAGGGTTTAGTTAATGTTAGGGAGCCATTTAAGAAACTATTCACTCAGGGTATGGTAACACATAAGAGTTACAAAAATGATTCAGGTGATTGGATTTTTCCATATGAGTATGAAGCTATGAGCGATGAAGAAAAGAAGAAAATTACTGTTGGTTCATCTGAAAAAATGAGTAAATCTAAGAAAAATGTTGTTGAACCTGCTGAAATCATCGAGAAATATGGCGTTGATGCAATTCGTTTTTTTATTACTTCTGATACACCACCAGAAAAAGATGTTGAATGGACAACTCAGGGTTTAGAGGGTGCCTTTCGTTATCTAAAGAGATTTTTTGCATTCGTGAAGAATTTTATTGATAATTCTAAAAATTTAGAAGATAGCGATGATGTTTCAATATTGAATCATCATAAATATACAAGCTTAATGCAGATTACGATTCGTGATGTTACAAACATGATTGAAAATTTTGGATTGAATAGTGCTATAGCAAAGATCCGAGAATTCACAAATGAATTTTTTGATATCAAGGAGATAAGAACATCAGGTGATTTTGATTTTATGCAAGATCTGATGATAAAATTATTTTGCTTGATTGAGCCTTTTGCTCCGCATATGTCGCAAGTTTTATATGAAATGATTGGTTGTAATGGTTTGGTTTATAATTTGGAATGGCCAATTTATAATGAGAGTTTAATTATCAAGAATCAGATTGTGGTTGAAGTTTTAATTAATGGTAAAAGGCAGGGTACAATTGAATTAAGTGATGATGAATCACAAAATCAAGACGTTGTCGAAGATAAGTCTATGAATTTTTTGATTAACAAGAAGAATATTGTGATTGATCAAAGTAAGATTCTCAAGAAAGTTTTTGTTAAGGGAAAAGTAATGAATTTTGTTGTGAAGAATTAATTTATTGTATTGATTGCTTGATTTTTTTGGGATTGATTGTGTTTTTTCATCAATTCTTTTGTAACTTTGTTTCTTTCAAGGATCTTTTTTAGATCTATGATTCCTATATCGGTAAACTGACATTCTTTTATTATGTTGTTGATTATTTTGGACAGATCATCTATTTTATTACATTTAAATATTCCGCTATGTGGATCAAAGAAGTTATAATAAGTTTTTTCATTTTCGATAGTTTTAAATATTAAGGTTGCATGACCATTAATAAATATATTAAAAGGTCCAGTTTTTTTCATGTGCACGAAGGATAATTCCATATATTGATTATTTCCCATTTCATCAAAGGTTTTTGTTAAAATTTCTGAATTTACTATTCTGTTTCCATCAATATCGGTTTGTAAAAATTTTTTTTGATCGCTATATTTCATTGGTGATGCCGGAAACATTTTGAATAATATAATAAAGATCATCTCTATTATATTTATTAAATTTAATACATGTCCATCTAATGCAATATCATTAATAATATCAATTCCTGTTTGTGCGTCATTTTGATTTTCTATAATATTTTGAAATATTGTATTGTCGTGTCCAACAATTGTAATTAATCCGCATAATGCTTGACATAAACCACCAAATTCGTCAATAGCTTTATTTGCGCTATCGTTGAGTTTATTATTGCCTTCAATGGTTGATTGGCTGAATGGTATATGTGTTGGATTATCGATATCGTTTACTGTATTTTGTTTGTTCTGCATTATTTGTTGAGCGATAGTTTTTTCAACATTATTCATATTTCAAAATTATCTATATTAATTTATTACTTTTTAATATTTTAGAAAAAAGATATTAATAAGTCAATTATTGAGAGTTAAATTCCAATGATGTTAATAATTTTTTTTAGTATTTTTCTTATTTTGAATTAAATGTTTGTTGTATTACTGCTGAATAAAGTTTGTTATTATATCGTGGATTGTGAGATTGATTGTCGATTTGTTTAGAATCAGATAGCTTAATTCTTTTCTTTGGATTTTCAAATTCGTTATCAGGTTCTTGTTTTATTTCTAATAAAGAATTATGTACATTTTCTTTTAGCCTCATATCGTTTGATTGATTTGTATTTTTAGATTTCTCTTCTCTTTGAATCTTATTTAATTGCTTTTGAAGTTTTATAA
>JBIKUW010000023.1:0-15298 GCA_044347385.1 Rickettsiales bacterium | reverse complement strand
TAGGATGACAAATATAAAGTTGCTGTCATTCCAAACTTTAGTCATTGTCATCCCAGCATGAAATGCGTGGGATCCTTTAAGGTTTAAGAAATGTTCTGCTGAGATCCTGCGCTCCGCTTGGATGACAACACACTTAATTTCATTCCAACACAAAGAAAAATAAGTATCTTAAATATAAAATAAACATTAGTAAAATTAATAATTTATAAAATTAAAATATTTAAAATAGAAATAAATTAGACATTAAATAGATAAAATAATGACTGCAAAAAATATAATACAAAATTTTCTTTTAACGATACCAACAGAAGAAGAAGTTAAAAATATAGAAGAAATCGTTGCTGAAATATATAAGAAAAAATATAAAAAAATCATTTTCTACGCACTCGGCACAAGCTATCACACTATCAATCTACTTAATCAATTTTATTCTTTTGAAACAAAAAATTTTGAAATAAAGCTCTGCAACAATGATGATATTGATACACGAAAATACCTAATTGAAGAAATAAACAGTCATAGCCTAATTGTTTTTTGTTCAAGAACTGGAAACACTCATGAAATTATTCATCAACTAAAAAGTATTGTTGAACAAAAAAATTTTGAAACAATAAAAAATAATCTACTTATAATCACAAATACAATTACAAATAACAAAACCAACATTATCGCCCATAACAACAATATCAGAACAATCAATATAAATAATGGCAATATGGTTGGAAGATTTGAATTCTTCAATTCAATTTTCTTTTTTATGATTGAAATTCTAAAACCTGAAAATAATTTACCAAAAATACGAGAGATGCTTTTAGAAAAAAATTATTTTGAAAATATATTAAATGACACAGAAAAACTTATCAATGAAGATTTGATTAGCTCTCTTGTATCTCCGAATCACGCGATCATTATCTACAGCAATAATCATATATTAAACAAAACTCTACCATGGTTTAAGCACCTTTGGTATGAATCTCTTGGTAAAATTAAAATCAATATATACTTTGAAGACTACTCATCACTATTTCACTCATCAATTCAATATTATCTCAATCATCCAAATGACTATTACTATATTGTGAAACTATCATCTGATAATTCACAACACACGAGCTTTAACGATCACTTTAAAATATATTTATCAAACTCCTTCTTAGTTGATATCAAAATGTCAAATAAAATAGGAGATTTATCAAAAGGAATTGTTGAAATGATAGGAATCATAGTATATCTTGCAGATATACTAGATATAGATATTTCTGATCAAGAGTATGTTGATAAATATAAAGGCGGACTGCTTTCAAGATTGATGTAACAATTGGAATCGTATAATTAGAATTCATAGTGAGATCGAGAAATCCCTTGAAGAATTAGAAATGTTCTGCTGAGATCCTACGCAACTTCGCGCCTAGGATGACAACGCCGCTAATGTCATTCCAGAACTTAAGTTGTTGTCATCCCAGTCCTGTAAGGACGTGGGATCTTTACAGTGCTTTCCGAATGCATTACTAATAATTGATGAGGTCCATACGCCACTAACAGGTACGTGGTTATGATGACATTTCATCCTTGTCATTTCATACAGATACTTGTTATCTGGCGTAAAATCCCTTCAGTCTTTTCCAAATGCATACCTAATTCCTTATTAGATCCTACGTCTAATAAATTAAACTAGGATGACAATTCTTTTTCACCCCATAATCCCACTAATCGATTATGTAATAATTATTATTACATAGAAAGCAATTCAAATTTACACTCTTGTCACAAAAACATTTTCCTGATATAAGATCATATCTATATTGATAACATTAATAGTAAATTTATGAAGCTTTCTCAATACTTTTGGTATGATTTTAAAGAAGTAAAAGACGAAGAAACTGTTATATCTGACAAATATTCAATTAAAGGTGGTTTTATCAAAAAACTTTGCCCTGGAATTTTCCTATGGAATCCAGCAGGACTAAGAGTTTTAAAAAAAATCGAACAAATAGTAAGAGAAGAAATGGACAGAGCAGGCGCCCAAGAATGTTTACTTTCATGCATTCAACCAGCAGAACTTTGGAAGCAATCAGGAAGATATGAGGATTACGGCAAAGAAATGCTTCGAATTAAAGATCGACATGAAAAAGAAATGCTTTTCGGACCTACGCACGAAGAAGTTATGACTCAACTATTTAGTCACTATGTCAAAACTTATAAGGGCGTTCCAACAAATTTATACCAAATTCAGTGGAAATTCAGGGATGAAATTCGCCCAAGATTTGGCCTAATGCGTGGACGCGAATTCCTTATGAAAGACGCATATAGCTTTGATCTAGATCATGAAAAAGCCGTTCAAAGCTATAATAATATGTACCAAGCTTATTATAAAACATTTAAAAGAATGGATTTAACAGCAATTGCCGTTCGTGCCGATACTGGACCAATTGGAGGAGATTTAAGTCATGAATTCCAAATTTTGGCAAAAAATGGAGAAAGCACAACTTATTATGATAAGAGATTACTAGAATGCGTTTCGAGAGATAGTTTCGACCCAGAGGAAGCAAAAAAATTCTACGCAATGGCTGACGATATGCACGATGAGTCAAAAATACCGCAAGGAATTAAATTGGAATCGAGTAAAGCCATTGAAATCGGACATATTTTTAATTTCGGCACGAAATACTCTGAACCTTGTGGCGCATACATAAAACACAAGGACAACAAAGATTACCCTGTTCATATGGGATCTTACGGTATCGGGGTTTCAAGATTATTTGCAGCAATTATCGAAGCATCTCACGATGAAAACGGAATCATTTGGCCAGAGGCAGTCGCACCATTTAAATATGCAATTGTCGACGGAATTAATTTAATCAAAGAAAACACTTCATTCTATACGGAGCTTTCGAATCGCAATTTTGACTTCATCTATGATGACAAAGATGATAATATTGGAGCAAAATTGAATAAATGGACTTTATTCGGCATACCTTACCAAGTTATTATTGGAAGACATTATAGAGATTCTAAAAAAATTGAAGTAAAATCCAGAAAAACCGGCGCTAGTGAGCTTTGTTCAATAGAAGAATTTTTTGAAAAATACAAATGATTGATTCAATATCAGATTTATTATTATTGCCGGTAAAATTATTAATTTTACCATTTCTGATGCTTGGCTTTATGTTTGATAGTGCTGGAACTAACACTAATAATGGGGTTGAAATTAAAGTTAACTGCACGCAGAATTATAAATGTGAAGCGAAATTATGGTCAAAAAAATGGCCAGTTAACATCGGACAAAGTGGATTAACAAATAATAAAATTGAAGGCGATGGAAAGACTCCAATCGGCACCTTTCAGCTTTCAAATAAAATTTACTACCGGGCTGATAAAATCACCTTTGCTAAAAAAAATGAATACTTAAAATATATACCTATAAAAGAAAATTTTGGTTGGTGCGATGATTCAAAAAGTAAAAAATATAATCAATTGATTGATATTAGAAAAAATAAATCTTGCAAATCTTTTGAAAATTTATATCGAAGTGATAATTTATATGACATAATAATCCCAATAGAATATAATGTAAATCCAGCAATTCCTGGAAAAGGAAGTGCAATTTTCATTCATCTTCAAAAAGATTTTGACAAATCAACAGCAGGATGCATATCATTTGAAAAAAAAGATTTAATAAAATTAATTGAAGAATTAGGACGAAAGAATGAAATCATTATCTCAAATCATTTCAAAGTTAATAAAAAGATCGGTCTCTCTAACAAATTAAAACAATAAAACTTCAATTTGTGATTACTGCTGCTCACTATAAATATTAATATATTTATTTTGTATAATAGATATTGATAATATGAAGTTCTCACCAATACTGCCATTTGAAGAAGCAGTTAAAAATAAAAAATTGTCATTTCGCGATAAATTGGTTTATTGCTATTGCTATTTCATGCATTCAAAAGAAAATAACAATGAATTTTCCAACATCGCCATCTTAAAAGATATATTACTAAATGAAATTGCCAACAAAGATTTATATTTGAAAATTCAAAATTTTATAAAGAATCATGATCTACCAATTTCCCTAAAAGAAAGATTGCAATTTGTTTTGGGTAATTTTGATTCCAAATTTGAAAATGATTTGAGTTATATAAAAAATAATGACCTCAAATCAAAAATTTTTCTAAATGAAAAAGACTTAATACCATTTGCTTCTAAAAAAGAAATTGGTGGCATGAGAGATGGCTACATAGGATGCAATACTCAAAACCTGAAATTATTCTTGGTAAAAGGAGTTTCAATGAGCGTGAAATTCCAGGATGAATGCTTTATAAACAGAGTTTTAAAAATAATTATTAGAGAATATTGCCCTTTTGAAACTTATCTAGTCAAACGAAGAATGATGTCTGTAAGCCTAGTGGGAAATAGCTTTAATTTGAGAAAATTCAATAGAAAAAAAGATTTCGAAATGCACGATATAGAAAAATATAGAAAATTAAATTATCAATTCTTCAAAAATATATTTGAAAATAAAAAAGTATATGGATTGATAACTAATTTAATTGGATCAATTATCCTATTAAATCGCGACCTCCATAACGGAAACACTATGGTTGCTAATTATTATGATGAATGTAAAGAAATATTGTTCTTTAATATAGATCCAACTCATTGGTCTATGAAAAATAAATACAATATTGATACAAATGAGTTTGCTGAAAAAATTAGATCTTTATTCACTGACTTTGCCCATTCAAAATTTACCAATATGATACTATTTCGAAGACAATTAGTTCGTTTTCTCACTCTCTCTCTGAAAACTAAATATGACTATTTTCTAGGTAGGATATTAACTGGAATAACTTATTTAGACCCAAGATTTAAAGATCACGATGAGGATGAAGCTCATCAAACTTTAAAAACAGTAGCAATGAACCAATTCATGGAGTTCCTCCCACACATTGTCAACAATCTATCCGATGAGGAAATTATGAAAGAACTGAATGTCTTTCTTGACGTGGATTTCAATGAAATAGAAAAATTATATGATGAATTTTATAATAAAAACGGCGAGATATGTAGACTATCAATTGAAAATAAAGATGATCAAGAATTTGGAGTGCAATACGATTTTATCGAAAATCTGAAATACAATCTTTCAAAATTGCAAGAAAAAATTAGATCATTATCTTAATTTTAATTTCAGATCGTTATTTTAATTTTTCACATCTGTGTTATAATTTTTCACTTAGTAATAAATTATAACAAAATGAGCGGCAATATATTTTCAAATATTAAAGAGCATAATTTATTAAATGCAAAACCGATTTATAAACCATTCCATTATCCATGGGCATATGACGCATGGTTAACTCAACAAAAAATCCATTGGATTGCAGAGGAAGTTCCATTATCCGATGACGTTAAGGATTGGAAAAAAAAGTTGAATGAAGATGAAAAGAATTTGCTAACTCAAATTTTTCGTTTCTTTACTCAAAGCGACATTGAAGTGAACAATTGCTACATGACTCACTATATGAAAGTTTTCAAGCCAACAGAAATTCTTATGATGATGTCAGCTTTCTCAAACATCGAAACAGTTCACATCGATGCATATGCAAAACTCATCGATACTGTTGGAATGCCAGAAGTTGAGTACTCTTCGTTTCTAAATTACAAAGAAATGTGCGACAAATATGAATATATGCATAACTTCAATGTTGATACAAAATTTGACATTGCTGTGACTCTTGCAGGTTTTGGCGCTTTCACAGAAGGTTTGCAACTCTTTGCTTCCTTCGCGATTCTACTAAATTTTCAAAGATTCAATAAAATGAAGGGAATGTGTCAAATCGTTGCTTGGTCTGTTCGCGACGAAACTTTACACACTGAATCTATAATAAAACTTTTCAAAACATTCTTAGGAGAAAATCCAGAGATTGACAAACAAAAATTAAAAGAAAAAGTAATGACAATGGCTGCTGAAATTGTTCATCTCGAAGATGAGTTTATAAAACTTGCTTTCAACGGAAAAGAAATCGAAGGTTTACAAGAAGAAGAGGTAAAAAATTATATTCGATACATCGCAGACAGAAGATTAAATCAATTAGGGTACCCTTCTATCTTCCATATCGAAAGAAATCCCTTACCATGGTTGGATGAAATGCTAAATGGTGTCGAATTCACGAACTTCTTTGAAAACAGAGTAACTGAATATTCAAAAGCAGGAACAAAAGGAGATTGGGATGATGTTTTCAATTAATATAAACTTGATAAATAATATATTAATAATGATCTAACATTTGATGGCTAACAAACAAAAAAACAGATTAAAAAAATCTACAAAAAGATTTCTATTTATTGTATTTATTCTTTCTCTCTTCTGGATAAGTGGATTCTTTCTTATTCAAAGTTTTCGAGAAAACATGGAATATTATTTCACCCCTACCCAGATCAATGAAAAATATAACTCTGAATTTAAGAACAAAAAAATAAGGATCGGTGGGATGGTTGTTGAAGGATCAATTCACAAAAATGCAGATGGAACAAACTTTGTGATTACTGATTTCACAAATCAAATTAATGTTATATATAAAGGAAATAACTTCCCGCCAATCTTCCGAGAAAATGTTGGTGTAATTGCTCGAGGCTATCTTATTGATGAAAATAATTTTGTTGCTGAACAATTAATTGGAAAACATGATGAAAATTATATGCCAAAGATTGTTGGAGAGAAAAAATGATCACTAATAAAAAATGATGAAGGTGTTGTCATCCCAGGCTACGAAGTGGCGTGGAATCCTGTCAGAACAATTCCTCAAACCTCAATGAATTCCACGTCAGATAACAAGTATCTGCCTGGAATGACAATGACTTAAGGGGTTACGGGCACGAGATGCGTTGGAATGACAGGTTAAAGGTTTTATCATCCTAGCCACGTACCTATTAGTGGCGTATGGATCTCAGAAGGAATTAGGAAATGAATTTAGAAAGTGCTGAATGGATCACACGTTTCACTTCGTTCAACTGAGATGACAATTCTGTTATTCTTCTAAAAAGACTGAATGGATCCCTCGCCTTAGTTGCACACTCGACTTGGATAACAATTTCTCTTTTACGAAAAATCATGAATCTGGCATCCTAATAAAACATACGATCTATATCATGACAATGCAGCAGCTAACTCTTTGCCCCTCCTCTCTTTCATTTCTCTAAAATCATCATCCGCATGATATGATGACCGAACTAATGGGCCAGATGCAACCATAAGAAACCCTTTTGATTCTGCTATCAACTTATATTTATCAAAGGTTTCTGGATTCACATAACGTTTAACTTCAGCGTGCTTCGGTGTTGGCTGCAAGTACTGCCCTATTGTAATAAAGTCTACGTCCGCTGAACGCAAATCATCCATCACCTGGAAAACTTCATCATCTGTCTCACCTAAACCAACCATTATTCCAGATTTTGTGAAAATTTTTTGATTCCGCTTCTTCACATTATGAAGTAAATCCAATGAATTAAAGTATCGAGCTCCTGGCCTAATTTTTCTATATAAACTAGGAACTGTTTCGATATTATGATTAAAAACATCTGGTTCAGCATCAACAATTTTATTGTAAACATCTCCCTTTCTCAAAAAATCTGGCGTCAGGACTTCAATTGAAGTTTTTGGAGACAACTTTCTAATCTGGGCAATGCAATCAGCGAAATGCTGCGCACCACCATCTTCTAGATCATCCCTATCAACCGAGGTAATTACAACGTGCTCGAGCTTCAACTTCTGAACTGCAATTGCAAGGTTCAAGGGCTCGTGTGGGTTTACGGAGCCAGGGATTCCCGTCTTGACATTACAAAAACTGCAAGCTCTTGTGCAGGTATCTCCAAGAATCATGGAGGTCATGTGCTTCTTCGACCAGCACTCTGAAATATTAGGGCAGGCAGCCTCCTCACAAACAGTATTCAACTTCAACTCTTTAACAAGTTTAGTTGTAAAATGATAATCCTCCGAAAGACTCACTCTCTTTCTCAACCAATCCGGCTTTTGTAATTTCTCTGTCATAAATATTTTTTATTTTATTTTAACATTTGAAAAAAATAAGACAAGGTTCGAAAATATTTTTCTTCCTTAATAAAATAATATATAATACTAATTAACTAATGTAAAAAAATAAATAAAAATGCCAAAGTATTCACTATACGATAATAAAATTTTTAAACAAAAGCCAAAGAACATATTGGAATATAATTTAAACCAGTATCAACACCTTGTAAAAGACCTTGATTTCAGAAACACAATACTTGTTGCATTAAATATATCAATACATAATAGTGAGAATCTTGAATATGACTATGAGTCCAAAAAAACATTCAAAAATACTTCCATGACTGAATTTATTGAATGTATAATAAATGAGATCTTACAAGATAAAATAAATAAAGATAAGATTACAGAAATTTTGAATGATGAAAAATTTTCTAACATTGATGATATTTTAAAAACAAGAATTGAGGATGCACTTAAAGCACATGAAGGTAATTTAGATAATGTTGAACAAACATCACAAACAAAAAGAGGGGAGGATGGAAATTTACATAAAAATAAAAATAGATATATCAAATTATTCAATAAGCCTGGCGGTATAAGCGCTCGTGGCGTTATCGTGGTTAAGAAAATCACTCAAGATGATCTAAATACAATGAAGAATGAGACGACCAAACTTGCAAAACATTCATCACTCAAAGAAAGCAAATTTCTAAATTTATGGATGATTAAATATATTCAGATTAATGCTGAGAAAAAAAATACACTGATTGGGTCAATTTTACAAAATCAAGACGACGTGTACAAAAATAGACTTGTGCTTGATAGGAAAATCAAATTAAAAGACATGGTTAATAATAGAGTTTCAAAATCTGATAATAACGCAAAAGAATTCCTAGTAACAAAATTCATTCCAAACATCATTCAAATTGACTCTAAAAAATTTTACGATGAGTTTAACAATACAAATAATATCATCGATAAAAACTCCTTAGTTAAAACATTTGCAACTTTCTATCTTCTAAACAATAAAGATTTTGGTCTTTTTATAGGAGGAAATGATATATTTTTACAAAAAAATGGAAATCATCTGAGATTCTTTGGTATAGATTTCGGATATAAAACAATCCACAAGAAAAAATTAAAAGAATTCCTCAATAACGAAAGAGAAATTACAAAAAATGACCTTATTCGGTTTATTAAAGATACTGTTCGAATACGATCTTTTTTCTTCCTACCAAAAATATATAAAAATATAATCAATCAAATTAATGATATTAATGATGATGAATTTAAAGAGATAATTGAGGAAATTAGAAACAAGAAAGATAAGGTCAATCTTACCAAAAAACTAATTAATGATAGTCTAGCTCAAAATCTACATAGTATAAACAACGATACAGATGAAGGAACAGAACACAATACACACTCTCCATGTACATTAAAATTGTTTAAAATTCTAAAAGCTGCTTCTGCAACTACTACACTACTTGCAACAATTCTGACTTTTGCAATTTTTTTTGATGCAAAAAAATCTATCTTTAATGATAAATTAATAGATGGACTTAATATTCCAAAAAATGGATTTGCACAAAACGACCTAATGATCGCAATCGGAACAGTATTATTGTTAGCTTTCATAACAACAATAATATTAACAATTTTTCTGTCTAAAGAAAAAATTCCAACATGTTTTAGGTTTGATAACAGAAAACAAGATGAGTGTGAATTATTAGAACGAAACTAATAATCTTTTAATAAAAAACAAAGAAGCAAAAATATTATTGAAAATTATTTTTGTTCGCTAAATTTTTTTCCTTTAACATCTACATTTCTTTCTACTAATTCTACAACTGCAGTTTGAGTCGAATCACTACGATATTTGTACTTTATAATTCTAGTATATCCACCACTACGATCTTTGTATCTATCAGCTAAAACACTTAAAATTTTATCAACTGCATCGTGACTTTTTGATCCTAATCTAGAAATCATCAATCTTCTCAAATACAATTTTCTGTGTTCACAATCAGATTTCAAATAATCTTTTCCGATTGTAATAATTTGTTCAGCAAACGGACGAACAAAAACTGCTTTTGGCAAAGTAGTAATAATTTGCTCATGCTGAATCAATGATACTGTCATATTTCTCAACAATGAAATACGATGCGCTGTATTTCTATTTAATTTTTTACCAGCAACTAAATGTCTCATAAAAACCTCACTCTTAAATTACCAATCATTATTATCATTATTTTTCTTTTTTATTGAACGATTCATTCTCGTTTCATATTGCTTTCTTAAACTTGCCGTATCAGCAGGAGGCCAAACATTAATATCCATATCAAACTTCAAACCGTATTTCTGAATACTTGCAGCAACAGATTCTAGAGATTTTCTACCAAGATTAGGCATTAAAATTAACTCCCTGTATGGCATTTTTACTAAATCACCGATATACAATATATTTGCTCTCACAAAAGCATTATGAGCTCTGATCGGCATTTCAATCTCATGAATCGTCTTAAATAAGTTAATATTATATCTAACATTAGAACTACTTACTAAACAGTCATTCGAAAACATTTCATCAAGATGATTATTAAAACTTTCTCCCTGAAATCCTGACATATTGTGTCCACCACCATAGCTATCAACAGTAGAAGATAGAACAGAAAGCTGATCTCTCAAAATATCTGTAGCCATAGAAACAGCATCCCTATAATCAATACTTCCATCAGTCTCAACTGACAAAAAGACTTTTTTATAATCTTCACTATTAACAATAACATCCTCGCTTGAAAACGAGACCTTCTTAATTGGATTAAATAAACCATCAATATATATCAATCCAGGATGCTTAACACTTACTTTCTTCAATGCATTCGCATCAATATAATTATGACCAAAAGATATCAACAACTTAAATTTCAAAGTTATGTCAGAATTAACATGGCAAACTATCTGCTCTTTATTTATAACTTTTATACCAGTTAATTCTTCAATTAGTCCAGCCCTAAATTCACATGGGCCTTTAACTTCAAAACTTATGAACTCACTAACAGACTCACTATTCAAAATCTTCAAACGAATTTGTTTCAAATTTAAAGCTATTTGCACTACATCTTCCGTAACACCATTAATGTTATCAAACTCGTAAGAAACACCATCAATTTGAAAAGCAGTAATAGCATATCCAGGAAAATTTCCAAGCAAAACTCTTCTCAAGGCATTGCAAATTGTTATATCGAAGCCCTTATGCACAGGAGCTAAAACGATAGTACCAGATGAATACAAACCATCAGTCTCTTCAGATTCATGCCTATAATCAATCGTCTTAGGTCTCAATAAAGTCCTTGCAGACATATTTTGCTCAACATTAAACATAATCTCACTCATAAATCAAATTAAACTCTTCTTTTTTTTCTAGGTCTACAACCATTATGTGGCAATCCTATGTCACAAGATATAACACTAATTTTCAACCCAGCATTTCTTAAAGCTAAAACTGCAGAATCACGACCTGGCCCAACACCACGAATCACTACGCTAACACAACGAACACCTAACTCAACTGCTATTCTAGCAACCTCTGTTGCTGTCACTTGCGCTGCATAAGGAGTTGCTTTTCTTGTACCTTTAAAGCCATGAGCACCAGAAGAACTAGCGATAATAACATTCCCTTCGGAGTCAGAAATAGAAATTATATTATTATTAAAAGTTGTTAAAACAACAGCGCGCGCTATTGCAGGCACATTCTTACGCTTTCTTAACAAATTACTTTTTTTTGACGAAAGATCTTTTTTTTGTGGACTATTCATAATATACCATTAACAATGACTAACTTTTTTTACTTTTACTGGAACTTGGTGATCTTCCACCAGACTTACCCCTACGCGTTTTAGCATTTGAACAAGTTCTTTGTCCACGCACAGGAAGTCTCTTTCTATGTCTCAAACCTTTATAATTACCAAGAGACATCCATTCTTGAATTCTTTTTTGCTCCATCCTAGTTAAATTACTCCCTATCACATCACCATAATTGGCAGTAATATAATCACCTAATTTACGCATTTCAGATTCATCTAAATCACGCAAAAACTTATTTTCGTCAAGACCAATACTTTGACATATAAGCTTGGCTCTAGACAATCCGATACCTTTTACAGCTGTCAAGCTATAAGGCAACCTTTTATTCAAATTTAAACTAACTTCAGCAATTACAATACTCATATTAACATAACCTAAAAATTAAACAATATTAGAAAATAAAATATTTCTAAGCTTTTTATAAACAGATTTTTGATTTGAATTTCCATCCAAATTACAACATTTAACCTCACTATTCAAATAATAATCATAGATAAGGGAAATATTCTTTTTATCGTTGGCTAACCTCTTCCTAATTATAGACTCTTCATCATCTTTACGACGAACAAAAGATAAGGAACCACACTTACACACAAAATTTTTTGAATGCAAAATATTTGAAGGAGCACCACAACTAACACACACCACTCTGGATTGCAATCTTTTCAATATCACTCTTTTTTTAACATTTAGACAAATAACAAATTTAATTTTTTTATTAAAATTTTTCATTAGCAATTCATCCAGCATTTTAGCCTGCGCGATAGTCCTTGGAATACCATCAAAAATTAGTAGCTTCTTATCTTTTTGGTCTATAATAACAGATTTTATATTATTTTCAACAAGTTTCATTATAAAATCATCTGACAAAAGTTGCCCGGAATTTATCATACTAGACAAATCCTTAACATCATCGTCATTACTCGCAAGTTTCGCACGAATTATCTCACCAGGAGATAAACACAAAGCCCCTATATCATTCTTAAGGAAAGCGCACTGAGTACCTTTACCAGTCCCAGGCAATCCTAAAAAAACAGCAAACTCCATTAATAACACCTATAAAGAATAATCATTATATTTAGAACTCAACAATTCGATTTGATATTTTGAAATCAATTCTAAAGCGATCACAGTAATAATTAGGTAACTAGTACCACTAACAAAATTATTTATATTTAAAATAACTTTAAAAGAATCTACAGCTATTGAAACAAAAAATAAATACAGAGCACCAAGCAATGTCAATCTAGACAATATTTTTGAGAAATAACTTTTTGTACTCTCTCCAGGTTTCACACCAGGGATTAAACCACCGCTTTTTCTCAAAGAATCAGTAACACGATCAACATTGAAACTTATACCATTATATATTAATGCAAATCCGAAAATCATGCAAAAATAAATTGAATAATAAAAGATTTTATTACGCAAAATAAAAAATATCACATTGTCAATACTTCCATCAAATGAGCCAACAAATGAATTCAACGTAGACATGAGAAATGTCAAAAGCGTCATAGTAAAAATCATTGGCATCACACCAGAGAAGTTCAACTTCATAGGAATAAAGGATGATTTTATATTCTTAACTGCAACGCTAGACTTATTAAAAGATGAATACTGCACTTCAACAAGTCTCGCTGATTTTTCGCAAAGCACTATTATAGATATCATCACAAAAATTAAAATCGTCAATAATGAAATTATCAACACCTGATTTCCATCGGAATTTGATAAAACACGTAAAATTCCAGAAATAAAGTCAAAACTGATGTTTGTGAATATTATCATAGATATTCCACTACCTATCGAATACTCTGAGATAACCTCGCCAATCCACATAGTAACCATACTACCAGCTATGATTGACACAAAAGATAAAAAGTACACTAAAAATAAATTAACATCACAGTAAAAAAAACTGCACTTATTTTTAATCGACCAAAATAACATTATCGACTGAATCAAAGCAAAAACCAGAGTGAAAATTCTGGTCAACTTTGTAAAAAAATCGCTATCTTTGGATTTCTTTTGAGTTTTATCCTCTTGATAAATATAGCTCACAATTTGTGTCATAATTGATGCAAGAATATAAGGCATAACACCAAGTGACAACAAGGAGAAACTACCAAACACTCCAGAAGAGATTGTTGTCATCACACTTAGCATTGAGCTTTTATCAGTATTTGATAATTTAGATAAAAAATTCTCGACATTAACACCTGGTGCTGGAATATGGATCCCGAAACGAAATATAAATAAAAATATAAATCCTAAAAAAAATTTATAAATGAAACTTTTATTCACAATTCCGGAAATCATTATATATCCTTACAAACAAGAACCACCAAGTTTTTTTATAGCCTCAATAACATTTTTTGAATAAGCATCAACTTTTATATCAAGCTTAATGTCAATATCACCATCAAAAAGAACTTTAACTTTCTTATTTAGATTCTTTACTAATCTATTTTTCATCAAAATTTCTGAATCAATGGTTTCAGCTCCATTGATAAATCCATCCTTAACTTTCTCAACTATACTACTCAAATGAACTATATTAAATCTTTCAGCAAGTCTTTTTGTTGACTTAAAACCCCTCATAGGAAGAGAAGTAATATTTTTTTGACCACCCTGAAAATTACTTAAAGCACAACCAGAACGCGCTCTTTGACCATTTGAACCACGCGTAGAAGTTTTTCCCATACCAGAACCAGTACCACGACCAACTCTTTTACGCTTTTTATTCATTCTAGTAAATTCAACTCCACCACCAGAAAAACCACTGGAAATAGGTTTACTAAAATTCATCATAACCAACCTCAATCAATAAACACAAGTAAATTCAACTTTCTTTAACTAATTACTTTCTTTAACTAATTTAGTTAACATTTTGCTATTTCTAATTATTTCATCAACATTCTTTCTTCTCATAATAGCAATAGTTTTTGGAGTACGCAAAAGTTTCAAAGCTTTCATCGTAGCGTGAACTAAATTATGCGGACAAGATGAACCAACACATTTTGCAACGATATCTTTTACACCTAATGCCTCAAAAATTAATCTCATCGCACCACCAGCCACTATACCAGTACCCTTTTCAGCAGATCTCAAGTAAACATTTGTCGCACCATGAGATGCTTCAACATCATGATGTATAGTTCTTGATTCTTTTAAATTAACGCGCATCAAATTATTCTTCGCAGAACGTATTGCCTTTTGTTTAGAAAGCAAAACTTCCTTATGCTTACCAAAACCAACAGCCCAACGACCTTTTTGATCTCCGCAAATTACCAAAACAGAGTAGGAACAATTCTTTCCACCTTTAACAACTTTGTCATTTCTTCTAACTTGTGCTATAAAAGACACTAGGTTATCTTCATTTTTATT
>JBIKUW010000004.1:0-22990 GCA_044347385.1 Rickettsiales bacterium | reverse complement strand
CATTCCAAAACCTAAATTAAATTAAAATACCATTTTCTCTCAAAGAATCAGCGAAAATTTTCACTAAACCACAATATTTATTACTTCCTCTATCATAACGAGAGTCACTTTCAACCTGCATTTCTTTCATAGATTTTGCAAATTTCTCAGCTACTTGTTTAACAAAATTAGCATTAATAAAATTAATGTTTACAGCTTTTTTTTCTTCTTTTAAAGCACTTTTTATAGATAAAGTTGAATATGCTAATTTAATATTGCCTAACTCATCAATCAACTGCGCATAAAAATGTTGAGATGTTTTATGAATAAAAATTCTATAAGTTCTTTTATTCCTCAATTTTTTCCTGCTCATTATACTCATAATAATACCATAATTAAAATTATTTCTTCTTCAATTCTTTTCTTTGCATGTATTTTCCTACAAGGATCACACCCTTACCTTTAAATTTATCAAATTTACGTAAAGACAAGCAAAGATAACTTGAAAAAGCACCAAGCATTTTTTTAGAGAAAGATGACAATGCAAGCTTATTTTGATTCACCTCAACCACAATATCGCTAGGTACAGAAACTATAATATCGTGACTATATCCAAGACTGAAAGTCAACATATTCATCTGCTTATTGTACACTACTTTATAACCAGTTCCAATAATATCAATATTTGCTTTAAAAGGAGTAGATAAACCAGTAAGCAAATTTTGCAAATCACGAACATGAAAACCAGCGATCTTCTTCACTTTTCTTTGATCAGATTTATTACGAATTTTCTCTAAATTCGGCACAAATCTCAAAGAAGAATCTTGTGAATCTAATTCACAAGAAAGTTTTTTATCTATTTGATAATCATAAACCTTGTTATTTAAAGAAATCTTTAACAGATCGCCATCAAGATTTATTTTATATTTACTATCTATTTTTATAGAGGAAGCCCCAATTCTAGAAAACATATAAATACTAAAAAACAACACACAACATTTCACCACCAACTTTTTCTTTCACTGCATCACGATAAGACATAACACCGCTAGAAGTAGAAAGAATCATCAAACCCATACCGTTTTTATAAGGTTTTAAATCTTTAGATTTCACATACAAACGTCTACTAGGTTTACTTATAACATTAAATTTTTGTATAGCTGAAACACCTTTATAATAAGTTAATTTTACTCTAACTAACTTACTTATCCCATCACCAAAAACATCATAATCAAGTATATAACCATCTTCTTTTAAAATAACACAAACACTCTCTATTAATCTCGAGTATTTAAAAGAAGCATATTGCAACTTAGCCAACACACAATTTTTCACATGTGCTATAAAATCAGCTAATAAAAAATTACAAGACATATTTAACCTTACAAATTACAAACTCTTTTTTGTAACTCCGGGAAGCAAGCCAAAAGACGCCATATGACGCAACATTAATCTTGATAATCCGAAATAACTATAATAACCACGCGCCCTTCCAGTAATAAAACACCTATTACGAATTCTATTTTTTGCAGAATTTCTAGGCAAAGCAGAAAGTTCAGCTGATAATTTAACTCTATCAAAAGGAGTCAATCCTTTTTCCTTACTCATTATCGCTTCTTTTAATTTCATTCTCTTTTCGGCAAATTTTTGATTCAACATAATACGCTTTTTATTTCGCGCAACAACACTTTTTTTAGCCATATAATCCTAATTATTAAAAATAAAACCTAAATTTGATAACAATAACTTTGCATCTTCATCGTTATTTGATGAAGTTACAATAGTTATATCCATACCAAAATCAAAATCTAATCTACAATTTTTGACTTCTTCAGAAAAAATCGAGTGCTTTGGTATACCAAAAGAAAAGTTTCCTTTACCATCAAAACTTTTAGATGAAAATCCAGAAAAATTTGGAATTCTAACTAAATTTAGAAACAATAACTTTTCTAAGAAATAATACATTCTATAAGAACGCAATGTAACCATCATACCAATTGGATCTCCAGCCCTAATCTTAAAGTTAGATACAGACTTGCGAGCCTTGTTTAACTTTGGCAACTGGCCAGTAATAGCTGCTAAGGAATCATTCACATAATCAACATCTTTCTTATGATCAACACCAAAGCCAACATTTACCACAACCTTCATTAATTTTGGTACCTGAAGATTGTTTTTAAAACCTCTTGTATTTTTAATGTGCTCAACAATTTTCTTGTTATAAACATCAAGCATTACAGACTTTACATTCTCACTACTAGCATCTTGATAATACTCAAAAATTTTTGTAGCTGAAATCTTTTCTAAATTTAAATTCATATACAATTAAAATTAACTCTCGATTTTATTTTTTAGTAATCTTACATTAGATGAATCAATTAAAACATCCTTTTTAACATAATCTTTACTTTTCTTTTTCTTCAAACGTTTTTTTGGCAAAGAATCAAGAGTAACAAAAAATCTATGCTCAACATCCTCATGCCTTATAACAGAAGTTATAATGCCAACTTCTCCTTTAAAATCACCAGTCAACACTATAACTCTATCATCTTTCTTTATGCGACAAAATTTCATCATCCCCATATATAAACCTTATATAACTTCTTTAACTAATGTAGTTATTCTGGAAAACTCTTTTCTCAATTCCCTTGGAACAACACCTGATACACGAGTACCAATCATTTTATACTGCTTGTCCAACAAAACCACCGCATTTTCATCAAAAGATATAACACTTCCATCTTTACGAGAAAAAGGAGCTTTTGCTCTCACCAAAACAGCTAAACAAACATCACCTTTCTTAACAGAAGATAGAGCTTTTGGAATAACCTTACGTGCAGATACCACTATAACATCACCATACTTTGCGACTTTTCTCCTAGATCCACCTAAAACTTTAACGCATTTAACTAATTTTACACCAGAATTATCAGCAACTTCTAAAAAAGCACCAACTTGTATCATATTTACACCAAAACTATAAATTAACAATCTTCCACTTTTTCCTTTTAGAAACAGGTCTCGTTTGCGATATCCTTACAGAATCACCAACATGCAACGCTGCCTCATTTTCCTTATCAACCAAATACTTTTTGTTAATTTTAACAACCTTTTTATACAAAGGGTGAGGAACCTTCCTACTAACAATAACAGAAATTGTTTTATTGTCAATAACTTTACTAACAATACCTACTAACATCTTAGACATAAAACACCAATTATAACTTATTTGCTTCTAGAAATTTTCTTATATTTCTTTTTAGATTCAGAATACTCCTTAACTAAATTTTTGTATTCAGAAGTATTGTTATCTTGAGATAAAACACTGTTGAAAACAGAAAGCTGCATTTTGCATGATACGAAAAAAACCTGCAATCTAGAATTTAAAACATCAAGATCAACACTATTTTTAATATTATTAACAGCAACCCTTCTACTATATTTTTTAATTCTCATATATATCACTACCAGAAAAAACACCACCAACTTCACGCATGATTGCTTTACACTTTCTACCTATTTTTGCAGAACACTGAGCAGTCACTCTTTCAACATCACTCCAACTTGGCGCATCAAATTCAAAAATTAAATTGCCTGATTTTACACAAGCAACATAATGATCAACAGCACCTTTACCTTTACCCATCCTTACCTCTATTGGTTTCTTTGTTACAGGTTTGTGAGGGAAAGCGCGAAACCATACCTTACTATACGATTTAACACTCTTATTTAAGACTTTATAAGCAGCCTCAAAAGTATTTGACTTTAAGTTAATATTTTCCAGCATTTTAATTCCATAATTAGCAAAAGCTAAATTATCACCAGAGGTAGCCCTACCAACATTCCTCCCCTTAAATGCTTTTCTATATTTTAATTTTTTTGGCGTTAACATATTCATAATATTTACTAAATTTAGTTAGACAAATAAACCCAAACTTTGATACCAATAATCCCATAAGTTGTATTTGCTTCAGCAAAACCATAATAAATGTTTGCTGTCAACTTATGCAATGGTATCGACCCACTTTTAAAAATCTCACTCTTAGCAATTTCGGCACCAGCTAATCTACCAGAGCAAGTAATTTTTATACCCAAACAATCATCAAATCTCATTGCACTCTCAAGAGCTTTTTTTACAACTCTCTTGTAACTTGCACGTTTTTTTAATTGAACAGCGATATTTTGAGCAATTAAATTTGCATCTATATCTGGGCGCTTAACATCAATAACAGCAATTTTAAATTGTGCACCTGGAAATTGTTTATTTAATTTCTCCTTTAAAGCTTCTAACTCTTTACCGCTCTTACCAACAATATAGCCAGTATTAGATGAAAAAATCGAAATTTGAACAGTATATTTGGAAATATTTTCTTGATTAGCACAATCGCTTCTCTCAATTATAACCTTTGATATTGTACCATTCTTGTAGTGCGCATTAATAATTTTTCGAACTAAAAAATCATTTTCAATGAATTTAGAATATAAATTATCATTGCTATACCACAAAGCTTGCCAATCTTTTCTAATTTGCAACCTAAAACCATTAGGATTTACCTTTTGTCCCATAAATTACCTTTTTTCACTGAGAATAATTACTAAATTACTAGAATGCTTGATAATTCTATTGCTACGTCCTCGCGCTCTAGCTTCAAATCTTTTCATATGCCTACCTCTACCCAGCCTAATCTCCTTTACATACAGATTTGTAATATCCTCAACTCCAAAATTATTTACAGCATTTTTAACTCCGGAATGCAAAAGATGCAAAATATCTTTTGCGCACGCCTTGTGCGATAGAGACAAAACATCAATTGCACGAACAACAGGCATACCAGAAATCAACCTAGTGACTAAAGCCATTTTTCTTATACCTACACTGATATAAGAATTTCTAACGATTATATCGAGCTTATCTAACTTCATAATTTAACACAAAAAACTATTTTTTTACAACTTTTTTATCACCAGAGTGACCCTTGAAAACCCTAGTAGGTGCAAAAGAACCAAACTTTAAACCTACCATAGCCTCAGTTACATGCACTGGAACAAAAGATTTGCCATTATAAACCAAGAAAGTCCTGCCAACAAAATCTGGAACAATAGTACTTCTACGTGACCATATTTTTTTTCTATCAGATGGCACTTTTTCATTTTGAGCAAGTTTTGCCCACAATTTAAACAAGGAACTCTCAACAAAAGGTCCTTTCCAAACAGATCTAGCCATTTATATACCTAAAAAGATTTAATTAATTTATCACTCCATTTCTTACGGCGAGTTTTCTTACCTTTAGCAAGCTGGCCCCAAGGACTTACTGGATGTCTTCCGCTAGCAGTCTTACCTTCACCACCACCATGAGGATGGTCTACCGGGTTCATTGCAACACCACGAACATGCGGCCTAATACCCATCCATCTTTTTCTACCAGCTTTAGCAAAACTTTCGTTTTTATGCTCTACATTAGAAACAACTCCTATAGTCGCAAAACATGTTGCTGGAACTAAACGAACTTCTCCTGACCTCAATCTTAGCATTGCATAACCAGAGTCGCGACCAATTAGCTCTGCATAACTACCAGCAGATCTTGCTATCACGCCACCAGAACCTGGTTTTATTTCAACATTATAAATCTTCATACCAATACGTATTTCTGATAAAGGAAAAGAATTTCCTTCATTCATATCCAAACCACTTGATACTCTTGCACATATCAAATTTGAACCAACCTTCATACCAACAGAAGCAACAATATAATGATGCATTATAGAACCTTCATTAGAAGAAAGCCTAGATTCTAAAAGTGCAAGAAAGGCACTACGATTTGGATCGTACTCTAAAGAAACAACAGTTGAAAGAACTTTATCATTTTCATCTTTTAAAACATTAAAACGCTTAAAATCAACCAAACGCATCAACTTTTTATGGCCACCACCACGATAACGAACAGTAATTTTACCGCTATTATTTCTTGCAGAAAGACGCTTTTTACCAGAAATTAAATTTTTAGCCAAACTAGATGGTCTTTTCGCCAAACCCTCGCCAGTAACAAGAGCTAACCCACGCATTGAATTATGAATAGGATTAAAACACTTCATTTAAAATACCTCTTTATTAACTGCAATTAATTGCAAAGACATCATATCTTCAAGAACCTTTGAAATATTAACTGAATTATCAAATGTCACAACAATTTTCTTATACTTTTTTACCTTACCTTTTTTTCCACGAAACATAATTTTTTCAGATTTATAGTTCATGGAATTAATCTTTTTTACTTTTAGACTTAATAAATCAAAAAGCGCAAATAAGGAAAATTTTGAAACAGAGTTCTTAGCAAGGAAAACCAATTTATTCAAACTATTAGCAGAATTTTCCATTCCATAAGTTTTTTGCGTTATAACTAGTTTTTCTAGCATTAAATCAAACACGAGATTCATACAACTACTACCTAAATTATTTAATTAAATATAACTTTTCATAAAATCTTGTGATAGCTTTCTTTAATGCATCAAGCGTCATACAAACCACACCATGAGACAAAAAGTCTGTTACATTTAAAGCATTTTCATCTATTAATTTAACACCCACAACATTTCTAGAAGATAATGCAAAATTTCTGACATCATCATTAGCGCTAACAGAATCAACAAATAAACACCCTGATTTCTTTAAAAAAGATTCAACATTGAAACTCTCATCACCAAATTTTTTACTAAAAAAATGCTGCAAACTGCTAATAGTATTTTTTGTTTTGAAATTATCAGCTTTTAGATCATTAACAACAATCAAACTACCTCGATCGATATGCTTATTTAAACAGGTTAAAACTGCTAAAACTCTAAGCTTCTTATTAATTCGGATTTTTCTTTCAGAAAATCTCGGACCAAAAGTTACACCGCCGCCACGAAATTGCGATGCTCTCAATGTACCATGCCTTGCTCCTCCAGTACCTTTTTGTCTATAAACCTTTTTTGTTGTACCGCTAACATCCCCACGCTCTTTAGTGTGAGCAAAAGATCTTTTTCTTAAAGCTAGATCTACACTATATACCATTTGTATAGATCTATTAGTACATCTTAATGAAGACAGATTCTCAGGGAAATCAAAATCCCCTTTATCCTCTTCTATATTAAATATATTTTTTACAACAAGTCTAATCATATAATTTTTAATTAAATTTAGCCACTTCTCTAATGAAAACAAAACTATTTTTTGCTCCTGGAACAGCTCCCTTTACAACAATAATATTATTCTCTTCATCTATATGCATTATAGATAGTCCTTGAATTGTTTTTTGAGACATTCCATATCGACCAGCCATTTTTTTATTTTTAAAAACTTTACCTGGATCGGTCCTTTGACCAATAGAACCATGTGATCTATGAGACACTGAAACACCATGACTCGCTTCAAGACCACCAAATCCATGACGCTTCATAACACCAGTAAATCCACGACCTTTTGTAAAACCAGTTACATCTAACTTCTTCATTCCAGAAAAAACAGATACACCAAGTTTTTTTCCTATTTCAAACTCTCCAGTATTGCATTTCGTGTTGTCAAAAACAAATTCTTTGAAATAACGTAGCATTGGCAAATTTAACTTGTTAATAGTCCCTAAGTTTGGTTTAGAAATTAATTTTTCACGCACAACTTCTTTATCATAAGCAATTTGTATGCCACTATAACCATCAACATCTTTTGTTCTCACCGCTGATATAACGCAGTGAGGAATCTTTAGAACAGTAACTGCACTAGACAGACCATCTAATTCATTAAAATAACTTGAACAACCAAGTTTTATTGCAACTAAACCAAATCTCTTCATAATCTCAATTTAAAAAACAACTAATCTAAAGATACGTTAAAACTAATTATCATAATATCTGATTTTAATCTCAACACCTGTCGGTAAAACAACCTTCAATAAACGCTCAATAACTGCATTATTGCAATTCATCAATTCCATGATTCTGATATGAGTTTTAATTTGAAAATGCTCTCTAGATTTCTTATCAACGTGAGGAGATCTATTAACTGTAAAAACTTTCTTTCTTGTTGGCATAGGAATTGGACCGCGCACAAGCACACCAGTTCCACCTAAACCATTTCTAATAACGAAAACAGCGTTTTCAATCAAACTCGGTTCGTAAGAAAATAATTTAACTACTATTTTCGAACTAACAGTTTTTAACACAGTGTGATTATTCATATATTACTCAAGAACCTCAGAAACTACACCAGAACCTATTGTTCTACCACCTTCACGAATTGCAAACTTCAATTGCTTATCCATAGCAATATCAGCTATCAACTCAACAGTAGCGTAGATATTATCACCAGGCATAGCCATTTCACATGCAGTCGAGTTATCGCTAGAAAATAATTCTAAAATTGAACCAGTAACATCCGTAGTTCTAAAATAGAATTGCGGCTTGTAACCTTTCGTGAAAGCAGTTGTACGACCACCCTCTTCTTTTTTCAAAATATATATTGCAGCCTTAAACTTCTTATGAGGAGTTACACTACCAGGTTTCACAAGCACCTGACCACGCTCAACATCCTCCTTCTTGATACCACGCAATAAGATACCAGCATTATCACCAGCTTCTCCTCTATCGAGAGTTTTCTTGAACATCTCAACACCAGTTACAACTGATTTAAGTTTCTTTCCAAGACCAATAATCTCAATCTCTTCACCAGTTTTAATAACACCAGACTCAATTCTACCAGTTACAACTGTACCACGACCTGTAATTGTGAAAACATCTTCAACAGGCATCAAGAATGGAGCGTCTAATTTTCTAACTGGATCCGGAATATCTTCATCCAAAGCAGCCATTAAAGCATGTATAGATTCCACTCCATAGTTATCACCACCAGTTTCTTTATTTAAAGCTTTCAATGCTGAGCCACGAATAACTTTAGTTTTGTCTCCAGGGAAACCATATTTAGTTAATAATTCACGCACCTCTTCCTCAACGAGATCAAGCATGTCGGCATCATCAACCAAATCACATTTGTTTAAATAAACAACAATATAAGGAACACCAACCTGTCTAGATAGCAAAATATGTTCACGCGTTTGTGGCATAGGACCATCAGTCGCTGAAACAACAAGGATTGCACCGTCCATTTGAGCGGCACCAGTAATCATGTTTTTTACATAATCTGCATGACCAGGACAGTCGATGTGCGCATAGTGTCTTTTATCAGTTTCGTACTCAACATGTGCAGTGTTAATTGTAATACCTCTCTCCCTTTCCTCAGGAGCTTTATCAATTGAATCATATCCAGTAGCTTTAGCTTTTCCGCTCATAGCTAGAACTGTAGTAATCGCAGCAGTAAGAGTTGTTTTACCGTGATCAACGTGACCAATCGTACCTACATTTACATGAGGTTTTGCTCTTGTATAAACATCAGCCATTTATTAAACCTATAAAATACATATATAATATTACAATCATCAATACACATAAGAGCGGGTGATGGGAATCGAACCCACGTAACCAGCTTGGAAGGCTGGCGCTCTACCATTGAGCTACACCCGCTAAAAAATTATTAATATGGGCCATATAGGATTCGAACCTATGTACGCTTGCACGGGCAGATTTACAGTCTGCTGCCTTTAACCACTCGGCCAACGACCCTTATCTTAACAATTATAAAATCTTTATACAATAAAGTTTTATAATTAGACCTGTTAAATTTACACTCTTCTACAAAAATGTCAACAGGGAAAATGTATTTTATTTGTAGGAAAATTTTTTTTCTTTAAACTATCAATATATAAACTACAAAAAAATTCAAAACACAACTACATGAATTTTTCTAAATATGATTTTTTTACTGGTTTTTTTATCACCTCTGCGTTCTTCTTAATACAAAGAGTGTAGCCATATTTCTTCGCATAAATCTTTGCATCATCTAAGCTAACAAAATGCAACTTAACTTGTTTAGCCATGTCAGCACTTCCATTCCAATTCATTATATCATCAATATAATCAAGATTTCCTGATTCATCTTCTGATGATATAACACCGACCCACAAATTTTTACTAACACTTGCAGACTGCATTGGATCTTTCTTCTCCTGAAATAAAATTAAAATTTTATTCTTTTGAACTTCTAATTTATTTGACTCCATTATGTTTTTATTAGATAATTTAGCACATTGTAACAAAATCTAAAATAATGTCACAGACTAAAAATTACACTTCACAATTTAAAAATAAGTCATTGGAAGAATGCATTAATGAAATCGATAAAATAAATAAACAACTAGAGTCTGATGATATACCACTAGAAGAAGTAATTAAACTATACAGAAATGGAAAAACAATATCAAATATTGCACAAAAAAAATTGGATTCAATTGAATTCGAGCTCTCAAAACTAAATGATGAATAAATAAATAATTAAAATATTATACAATTAACTTACTTGATTGCCTATTTAAAAAATATTAATAATAATAAATATATTAATATTTTTAGGTATAATATGTTAACGATTAGCGCAATGAAAAGTTTGAAAAAGAGAAATAATTACTCAAAAAATATAAGATATATCTTTATTGGATCACTAGCCTTCTATTCATTTATACGATGCTTTGCAACATCAGCATTAATAGTAAAATTTGAAAATGCACAATTAATAGAGAAT
The DNA here is from genome assembly GCA_044347385.1 of Rickettsiales bacterium. GTDB lineage: Bacteria > Pseudomonadota > Alphaproteobacteria > Rickettsiales > CAIPFW01 > CAIPFW01. The sequence continues at coordinate 12,348 of JBIKUW010000004.1, read as the reverse complement.
ATAGCAAACATAACTGACTCACTAGGAGCCTTACTATTTCTAATATATGAACTAACCTCTACAAGAGAATAATTGAAATAGAAGGAGATTGAACAATCAACGACCTTCTATTATTACTGAAAAATTCTTTCACCATAAAAAATCATTATTGATCCGAATAGATAAGATCCAATACCCATCACATCAAATTTACTAGGAGCATTTCCCTCAAAGAGCCACATCCAACCAATTGATGCAAGAAGATAAATTCCTGAATAAAGTGCATATAATTTACCAGCGTATTCGCTATCTATAGTTGTCATCAAATAAACGAATGCTACAAGAAATATCGTTCCAGGTATAACAAATAAGATTGACTTATCTTGCTTCATCCACATCCAAAGTCCAAATGACCCAACTAATTCAAAAATTGACGCAATGAATAAAATAAAAAATGTTGATATATAACTTTTCATATAATTTAATAAATTAACTTCTATTAAATTAATAATAAAATAAAAAATTAATAGACAAAATCACAAAAGTTAAAATTTTATTATTTGAAATACTTTATAAACTAAACTTTGATAACGATTCTCTATATAAAAACCTAATATCAAAAATAATTAAATAACTTTATAGTACTATAAAGTTATGATCAGAAGCAATTAAAACACTTCTGTTAGAAAATTATTACTCCTCTTTCTTAAATTCTCCTTCAACAGTTCCATCACTAGAACCAGAATTTCCATCTCCAGCTTGATCAGAGTTTCCGCCATCTTGTTTATACATAGCTTCACCTATTTTCATTGCAGCTTTATTTAAAGCTTCAACTCTTTCGCAAATCAACTCAGCATTTTCTCCATCTTTACAAGCTTTTAAATCCGATAAAGCGCTGTTAACTTCGTTTTTTACATCATCGCTTATTTTATCAGAATATTCTCCAAGAGATTTCTCTGTAGAATAAATCGCACTTTCAGCTTGATTCTTAGCATCAATCAATGCACGTCTCTTCTTGTCTTCTTCAGCATTTGCAGCAGCTTCTCGAACTAATTTCTCTATATCATCCTTAGATAAATTACTTGAAGATGTGATTGTAACGTTTTGCTCTTTACCACTCTTCAATTCTTTTGCTGATACATGCAAAATACTGTTTGCATCAACATCAAAAGTAACTTCAATTTGAGGAACTCCTCTAGGAGCAGGAGGTATACCACTTAAATCAAAATTACCAAGCAATTTATTATCTTTAGCCATTTCTCTTTCTCCTTGATACACCATAATTGAAACAGCAGGTTGATTATCAGCAGCAGTCGAGAAAACTTGAGATTTCTTTACCGGAACTGTTGTATTTCTCTCTATTAAACGAGTCATTACTCCTCCCAAAGTTTCAATTCCTAAAGATAGCGGTATAACATCGAGTAACAAAATATCTTTTACCTCACCAGAAAGAATACCAGCTTGCAAAGCAGCACCTAACGCAACAGCTTCATCTGGATTCACACTAGCACTTGCATCTCTGTTAAAAATCTTTTTAACAATTTCACGCACTAATGGCATTCTTGTCATACCACCAACAAGAATAATATCTTTAATATCACTAGTACTTACTCCTGCATCAGACATAGCTTTTTTGCAAGGTTCGATAGTTTTTTCAACAATAGGAGTTGCGATACGCTCTAACTCAGCTCTCGATAACATGTAGGAGAACATTATTGGTCCATTTGCATCAACAGCCAAGTAAGGAAGATTAATCTCATAATTCATATTAGTTGATAATTCCTTTTTAGCTTTCTCAGCAGATTCTCTTATTCTTTGTAACGCTGATAATTTTTCACTCATTTTCTTCTTTTTTTCAGCTTCATCCTTGGCACTTTTCTCTAATTCTTTTATATCAAGATCATATTTTTTGCGAATCTCCTTACAAATAAAATCAATCAAAGCATCATCAATGGACTCACCACCAAGATGGGTATTACCATTTGTTGCTTTAACTTCAAATAAACCATCACAGATATCTAAAATTGAAACGTCAAAAGTACCACCACCAAGATCGTAAACTGCGACCAAACCACTCTTACTCTTATCTAATCCATATGCTAAAGCAGCAGCTGTTGGCTCATTTATGATTCTTTTAACTTCAAGACCAGCAATTTGACCAGCATCTTTAGTTGCTTGTCTTTGAGCATCATTAAAATATGCTGGAACGGTAATCACAGCACCAGTAACTTTCCCACCTAAGTAAGATTCTGCATCACGCTTTAATGCCATCAAAACTTGCGCTGAAATCTCTTGTGGAGTCATAGTTTTATTATTACAAGAAACAGCAGCAGCATTATTTCTAGCAGTATCGCAAACAATTTTGTAAGATGAAGTATCGCACATGTCCTTCACCATTGAATAGTCTTTACCAATCAATCTCTTTGCACCAGTAATTGTATTTTCTGGATTCATAACAGCTTGATTTTTAGCAGAAGTACCAACTTTTACTTCATTACCAACAAATGCAACGATTGATGGAGTTGTTCTTTCCCCATTAGCATTCACAATAACTTCTGGCGTACCACTCTTCATGATAGCCATACAAGAATTTGTAGTACCTAAGTCAATACCAATTGTATAACTCATATATTTATTACCAATTATCAAAATTTTTTTCTTTACAATAAATATATAGGAATTATTTGGAATTTTACAAGTACAAATATTTACAAAAAATAAAATTTATATAAAAAATTAATTTAATAAAAACTCAATTTCATTTTTATCTATTCCACCACCTTCATTAAAGTTTACAGGAATACTGATAACATCATCTTCATTTTTCATAAGATGATTGTGCTTATCAGATATCTTGCATCCAACAGAACAACCAGCTTTCATCTCGAATTTTGAAAAAATACCTGCATTTAGCTTTTTATCATCAATCATACAGCAAATATAGATAAATTCATTCTCTGTTCTAATATTAGATATGTATCCATTAATAATTTTTACTAAATCTAAAATTTTCCCACCTTTCTTAACACTTATAACATCAAATTCGCTTGATAAACATTTTAAGGATTTTATCTTACTCTCTCCTTTTTCAGTAATTTTTTGTAAACTGATTTCATTATTATGCCAATCCAAGTAATCAATCTCAAAACTTAAATCATCAGAGCAAACCAAAGATGATCCTTTTTTCTTCGGACACCTAGAAAAAGAACTTTCGAATCTATTCACCTCTTTGAAAGAAAATTTCAAAATAAAATCATAACCACGAATATTATTCATATAAAAACTCAAAAAAAAATTGATATGAAAATAATCCTATATGCAAAAAATGATTTATGTAATCAAAAACTTCACTAACTATTGTAATTATATTATTTTGTGATATTATTTGGAAAAGAATTGTTTTTTGATAAAAATGCCAAATACTTCTAGTGCAAAAAAAGCTTTAAGACAAACTATAAAACGTACACTCATCAATAAAATGAGAAAAACAAAAATCAAAACAGCGATAAAAAAAGTACTTGCTGCTGTTTCATCTGGCGATAAACTCATAGCTCAAAAAGAATTTAGAGTTGCGCAACCAGTTATTCATAGCGCAGTAAATAAAAGAATTCTACATAAAAATAATGCTGCACGTAAAATTAGCAAATTATCAGCAAAAATCAAAGCTATGAAAGGAGAATTCATTGTTGGAAAAATAAAATAAATTAATTCGATTTTTTAAAATGAATATTCATTACGATAGAATAAAAAATAAAATCGAGAAAGAGTTAGAGCCTAGTTATCTCAGGCTTATTGACAATTCTGCTGATCACTCTGATCACTACAATAAACCAGATAATGATGTTATATCACATCTAACTGTTGTAATATCGTCAAAAAAATTCTCTGGATTAAAAAAAATATCTTGTCATCAAATGGTGAATAACACATTAAAAGATGAATTTGATTCCGGGCTTCACGCTTTACAGATAAAAATTGTTGAAGAAACTAACTAAATAAATTATCAAAATGTTTGGCCTCATCATTGCCTTTATATTTGCCATACTAGTCTTATACAAACTGTTCTCAGTGATTGGATATCACGATGATGGAGAAAGACTAGAAAAGAAAATAAAAGAAATCGAAATTTTAGAAAGCGAGATACAAAAGACAGAAGATGAGATAAATAGAAATTATGAAATAGTTAAAAATTCTGAAGAAGACGATAAAATATTCAGAAACTTAAATCATGAATTACAAAAAAATCTTGGCAAAATATTTGAGCTTGATCCACACTTCCATTTGTCTGAATTTGTAAAATATTGCGATTCATTGTTAACAAAAATTTTCGAAAAACTCAAATCAGGAAATCTTGATAAATTAAGCGATATATGCAATACTTCATCGATGGATAAACTAAAAAATCTCATTAAAAACAAACAATTTACCAAAACACTAATCAAAATAGATAAAATTAACATAGAGGGAATCAACATCAGTGACAATAAAGAATATAAAATATCTATAAACATTATTTCCGACCAAATGATTCCAAACGATAAAAATGAGTTCATATATTCAACAATCACATCAAGCTTACTTATTGGAAAATCATTTCAAAATAATGAAAATCCCAAATGGCTACTAATCGACTTCAATAACATATAAAATCACATGATAGAAATACTATATTAAGCGATACTTAACATTATAAATTTCCTATTAACAAAAAATTGATATAATACTATTTTTAGATTATACAAATAAATTGTGGATATAAATAAAATAAACAACTATTTTAGAAACAATATACAAAACAAACTTTCTGATATTGAAAATTATATCAATGAACAAATAAAACAATACGATCCTATAATATACAACTCAGCAGATATAAGAAATTCTGGTTTCAAAATTGCACCTGTAGATGTAAATTTTTTCCCAGCAGGTTTTAACAACATTTCTGAGAAATCAAAAATCAATGCAAAATATGAAATCAAAAAATTATTAGTCAATAAAAATAAAATTCTTTTAATTGTAGAAAATCACGACAGAAATATAAATTACTTAAAAAATACTCTATCTTTAAAAAAAATACTAGAAAATGCTGGTAAGGAGGTTAGGATAGCAAATCTCGTCAATAAAGAAAAAAAATCATTTTATATTGATGGAGAAAAATTAGAAATAGACGGCTTGCGCGTCGAATACTGCGAAGATAATACAAAACAAATAACAACACTATCAGACAATTTCTCTCTAGATAAAATCATAATAAATAACGACATGACAGACGGTTATCCCAATATATTCAATGGCATAGATAAAAACATTTTTATGCCAGATCCAATGTGCGGCTGGTTCAACAGAAAAAAATCAACTTTTTTTGAAATATATAATGATACAATGAAGGAAATTGCTAACAAATTCCAGTTTGATCATTGGCTATTCTCTCCCATATCATTGGAAATTGACAATATTGACATAAAAAACCCTGATGATTTAATCAAAATTCAGAACTCTGTTGCTAACATAATGATACAAATTAAAGATAAATATAATGAGTACAACATAAAATCAACACAACCATATTGCTTTGTAAAATCAAACCAAGGAACTTATGGGATGGGAGTAATAAGCATTGAATCACCAGAAGAAATTCTACATTTAAATAAAAAATCCAGAAATGATATGGATGTTGGAAAATCTGGAAAAAAAATTGATAGTTTAATAATTCAAGAAGGTATACCAACAATTGAAAAATTCAACACAGCAACTGCGGAAAAAACAATCTATTTTGTTGGAGGAGAAATTATTGGCGGATTCTTGAGATGTAATCAAGGAAAGAATTCAAAAATCAATTTAAATTCCAAAAGCTCTTTCTTTCAAGAATTGAGCGAAGGCGATTATAAAAATCAAATAATTGGATTCATAATAAAAGCAACTTACTTATCTGCACTCAAAGAATCAAATCATTATGCACTATACTCTGAAAAACTTAGTAATATGACTAGCTATACAAACAATATCGTACACCATAAATATTGCAAATAGCACTTAGCTATAGCTTCTAACAGACCAATAATCTTTATTTAATTTTTTACATGCGATTCCATTTAAAACAAACGTCTCATCTTGTGTAAATATTCTCTGTGTAAAATTTCTGCAATCAGGCCTATTATTAGTCACTCCAATAACCTCAAAAACCCCTCTTACATAATCATTACTCCAACTCTTTGTAATATTCAAATCACCACTTTCTAAAGATTTATAGGCAATTTTTTCCATCAAATCTTTACTTCTAAAATCAAGCTTTGCATTATTTTTATACTGAATATTTGCTCTGTAAGATCCACTAGCAACCGGACCAAATACAGCTCCAAGCAACACTTCCTTCATTACATCGCGCCTTATTTCTCTTGAATCTTTAACAGGCTGACCAATATTCAAACCAACAATTCCATTATTTGAACTCTTTGAATTTGTTGTTATACAACCAGAAGAAAATATTAAAGCAGAAAAAACCGTACTGAGAAATAAACTCTTGAATCTCATATAAATAAATAAAAAATAGTTAATTCTTTAATATTATATAAAAAATTAACTAGAAAGTCAAAAATATTAATTATTAATTACATACCATTTATAATTGCTGCCTGCGCAGCAGCTAACCTAGCAACTGGAACTCGATATGGAGAACTTGAAACATAATCAAGTCCTAATTTATCACAAATTAAGATTGACTTAGGGGACCCACCATGCTCACCACAAATACCTATTTTTAATTTTGGCTTTTTTGCCCTTCCACGCGTGCATGCAATTTGAATCAATTCTTCAACATATGGATCTATATTAACAAATGGATCATCACTTTTATCAAAAATACCATTCTCTATATAATCATTCAAGAAATATATTAAATCATCACGCGATACGCCTAAAGTTGTTTGAGTTAAATCATTAGTTCCAAAACTAAAAAATTCTACATCTTCAGCAATTTCACCAGCAGAAAGAGCAGCTCTGGGAAGCTCAATCATAGAACCAACTAGATACCTTATATCAATATCATTAGAATCCAAAATATTCTTTGCAATCTTATGTAGCCTTTTTGTTAAAATTTTCGATTCTTTAGACCAAGCCACGATTGGAATCATAATTTCTGGCAAAATTGTGATACTTGACTCATTCTTATATAACCAACAAATAGCCTCAAAAATCGCCTCTATCTGCATATCATAAATCTCAGGATGCGAAATTCCCAATCGACAACCACGATGCCCAAGCATTGGGTTCTTCTCCGTCAAACTCTCAATCTTTTGATTAACCATAAATACTTCAACATTTGCAAACTGAGAAAACTTTTCAACAGCTTCTTTCGTTAGAGGCAAGAATTCATGCAATGGTGGATCAAGAAGGCGAATTGTAACAGGCAAGCCATCCATCTTTCTAAAAATTTTAATAAAATCTTCTTTCTGAAACTCTTTAATTTTTACTAAAGCGTTTCTCCTATCAATATCCTTCTCAGCCAAAATCATTTGACGAACATATAAAATTCTTTCGTCAGTAAAGAACATATGCTCTGTTCTACAAAGACCTATTCCCTCAGCACCAAACTTTCTAGCCATTGTGCAGTCTTGCTCTGTATCAGCGTTTACTCTAACTTTTAATCGACGATATTTATCAGCCCATGACATTATTAAATTAAAATTCTCTGAAAACTCTGGAGCTTTTAGGGAAATTTCACCAAGATAAACCTCCCCTGTACTCCCATTTATACTAATAACATCCTCTTCATTTATTCTAAGTTTAGTGCCATCAGACTGTAAAATTTCACAATAACCCTTAGATTCAAATATAGAAATTTTTATAGCACCACACACACATGGTTTTCCCATACCACGAGCAACAACAGCAGCATGAGACGTCATTCCACCACGAGCAGTCAAAATACCCTGGGACATAGTCATTCCCATTATATCTTCTGGACTGGTATCCATTCTTACAAGAATAACTTTTTCATTTTTTGCAATCTCACACGCTCTCTCAGAATCAAAAATAACCTTTCCAACTGCTGCGCCTGGAGAAGCCGGCAATCCCTTTACAACTGATTTCACGCTACTATCTAAATTAAAAACAGGATGCAGAATTTTATCAATTGATAATGGATTAATTCTCAATATCGCTTCTTTTTCTGAAATTATACCATCATTTACAAAATCTATTGCAAATTTCATCTCAGCATCAACAGAACGCTTAGCGCTTCTACTCTGCAAGATGAATAACCTATTGCTCTCTACAGTAAATTCAATATCTTGCACATCTTTATGATGTTTTTCTAATTTATACGTAATACCCTCTAATTCTCTATAACAATCAGAAAATAAGTTCTTCATTGATTTTTGATCAACATCGTCATTAATTAAAGATGGCGTACATACTCCAGAAACTACATCTTCACCTTGAGCATTCACAATATATTCACCAAAAATTGCATTCTCACCAGTTGATGGATCACGAGAAAACAAAACTCCAGTACACGAACTATCATCCATATTCCCAAAAACCATGGATTGTACAATCACCGCAGTCCCCATCTTATCATCTATTCCATTTAATTCACGATAGGCCTTGGCGCGCACACCATTATATGACTCTAAAACTGCTATAATTGCTAAAAATAACTGCTGTTTTGCGTCTGTTAAAATAATTCCATATTCATTCCTAATGATGAAATCAGAGATAAACTTGATCAATTCTTGTAAATCAGAAATTTCAACTGTATACCGATAATCAGATCTCAAAATCTTGTCCAAGTACTCAGATAACAGCATGCCATTTATAAAAAGGCTTTTATAGTCTAAATGCAAAACAGTTCCAAGATAACATTCCAATAAACGCAAATAGGAATTATATGCAAACCTCTCACCAAAATCGTTAATCAAAATTGATAGATTATTTTGCGTTAAACCAATATTCAAAATTGTATCCATCATACCAGGCATTGATATTGGGGCACCGGAACGCACTGAAAGCAATAAAAGATTTGCATCTCCATCAAATTTTTTTCCAGTTAATAATTCTAATTCTTTTAATGAATTTTCTACATTTTCTCTGAAATTATTTGGCAATTTAGACTTAATATCAATCTCAAGCACTCCAACACAATCATCATCTTGATTATCATTGCATAATGCACAAACACTAGTATCAATTATAAATCCAGGGGGAACAGGTATATTAAGACTACTCATTTCAACTAAACTTAAACCCTTTCCACCTAATATCTTTTTCGTATGATTTTCTTCTTTTTTACATCCTTTGTGAAAAAAATGTATATAACTAACAATTTTATCATTCATAGCATTAAAAATATAATTATCTATACCATACTGATTATCCATAATCTCCATAATAAACACCTGTATTATACTAGTTTAAATCAAATTTAATAAAACGCTTTATAAAAAATGCGATCAAATAAAAAAAGATATTCATTATCAACAACACTAAGAGAATTGGACTAGCCAAATCAATATTTTGAATCTTATGAATAACAGAAATCAAAAAATCACTTACAAAAAAACTCCCAGAATTTGAGAAACCATGAGGAACTTTAAATGAATAATTATTACTAACTAAAATTATAATCAAGAAACCAAAATTTGTAGACCAAGCTATTGTCTTCAAAATATGATATGCAACATATGGCGATATCACCGGAAGAACATTGCTAATCAAGAATTTAACTTTTGATTCTGTCATTCGTAAATCTTGCTTTAAATTATTTGTTAGTAAATTTAGACTTCTAAACACTATACTAACAATTAAAGGGAAAATTATCAAGAATAAATTTATTCCAATTAATAAAATCGAATCAATACCTATTTTTAGAAAAATAATAAAAAATATGTACCCAAAACCAATTAAAAGAATTTCTGGCAAAAATTGATAGAATTCTAAAAAATTTAAAAAAAATTTTTTATAGTTTGATTTATCATCAACAAATGCATATAAATACAAAGCTGAGAAAAGCGATAAACTCAAAATTGTAATTATTATAAAAATCCCAATCCACAACAAACTCACAAGACTCGGTAAAACTGTATATTTTTCATTGAAAACATCTGACTTGGCAAAAAAACCAATATTAAATTTTTTTTCTATCCAAAAATATGAAAGACCTTTGTTTTCTTGGATCCTGACCTTCTCTTCCTCCGTAAATTCCACACCATCAACTGATACATGCTGAATATCGAAATTATTTTTTAATAAAATTGAAAAAATATTACTATTATTATCAAAATAGCTATGCAATATAAAATTCCATTTTGAAGCAAAGCCCTCATCTTCTACAACTAAATTTTTAAAAACCTTATTAACATTCTCAGCAAAATTGAATCTAAATTTCATTATTTCATTATTTCTGCTGAATAAATCAATAATAAATTGTTTTTTGCTCCTTGGAACAAATCCATCAACAATTTCAATTGGCAAATTGATAACCTGCCATAAATTTCTAAATAATATATCTAAATTCTCCCCTTCAAGATCATTAATTCTTTTTGTAAAACCATAAAATGAATCTGTACTTTTTTTAAATTTAAAAACATTGAATACTTTATTTGATCTCTCTATATTATGCAAATCTAGATCATCATCAGAAAAATCAGCAACATTATGCATTATGTCAATCAACTCTAATTTTTTATTAGAAATTAATTCTGATTTAATCGCAACAACAAATCTATAATCGTGGAGCGATCTATAGCTATCCTCTACAAGCAAAAACACTCCGTAGATAATAAATAGAATCAATACAATTGGAAAAGATATATTGTAAAACTTCTTCATCGAAATTCTAGTTTTTACTTAATATTTTCTTAACAATATCAATCATTCTACAAACAAAGCCCCACTCATTATCATACCAAGAGACAACACGACATAAATTATTATCAACTACTGATATCTCCAATCCATCAACGAATGTGCTTTGACTTGTATGTAAAAAATCTACCGAAACTAGTGGTTTCTCTGTGTATCCTATAACTCCATCGGATTTTTTTGAAGCCTTAGAAAAAACTGATCTAATTTCTTCACTTGAAGAATCTTTTTCTAAATTAACAACTAAATCAATCATCGAAACATTTGGAGTTGGAACTCTTACAGCAGAACCAGAAATCTTTTTGTTCAATTCTGGAAAGATACTAGCAATCAATTTACTTGCTCCGGTGCTTGTTGGAATCATAGATAGTGCACCAGCTCTTGAACGCCTTAAATCTTTATGATTCGCATCAAGAATCATCTGATCATTTGTATACGAATGAACTGTAGTAAAATACCCGTTTTTAATCTTAAAATTGTCATGCAATACTTTAATTAAAGGCAACAGCGCATTTGTCGTACATGAACCAACTGATATAATTTTATTATCATCTTTATAAAACTCATCATTTACTCCATAAATAATCGTTGAATCTGCATCATCACATGGAGCAGAAACTAAAACTTTTTTTGCGCCACCATCTATATGCTTCATCAATAAATCTTTCTTATTAAACTTACCACTACACTCAATTATAATTTCAACATCATTCCATTTCACATTATTTATGTCTAGTTGATTCGAAATTTGAATCTTTCCAAATCCAATATCTATCCAATCATCGCCATGCGAAATATCATTTTGAAATCTACCATGAACTGAATCGTATTTTGCAAAATGAGCGCATTTCTCAGCATTTGCAGTTCCGTTTATATACCTTAAATTGATCTTCTCATACAACTTTTTCTCGTAAAATGCCCTAAGAAAACAACGACCTATTCTACCAAAACCATTGATTGCTATATTAACCATAAACTTTTCTATTCATATTATTCAGTTGATGAATTTTACATTTTTTTAAAATAAAGTCAATTTTTTGACAACTAAATTTTTCAAACAACTAAATCAATACAAATTATTATTTACTAACCGTGTAAATAAAATATTGGCTTTTCGATATTAAAACCAGACATCTGCAAGTTAAAACATGCAGAATTGAACATCAATGAATGAAATTTATTTCTGTGTAATTCCTTTTTCTTTCATTTCTTTTTCTTCTTTCATCATTTTTTCTTTCATCTCCATCATGTCTTTTTTCATTTTTTCTCTCATCTTGCTATCTTCCATCTTTTCCATCTTATTTCCTTTTTCCATCATCATTGTTCCATCTTTATCCATATGATAAATTTCTTCTTTTTCATTCATCATACACATCATATCGTCATGCATCGCATAAAAATTATCACCTTTCAACATGTACATCACACCATCTTGCATTCTATAATCATGCTTATCCCTTATCATTTCTCCTTTCATCTTGATCATGATTTCTTTTTTTTGTTGCATCG
>JBIKUW010000038.1:0-11594 GCA_044347385.1 Rickettsiales bacterium | reverse complement strand
ATTCGTATGCTTTATTTTTGGCTCAGAATTTAATTACCAATATCTTAAATATAAAAATACAAAAATTATAAATAACAAAAATTCAGTATTATAAAAATCATAATATATAAAAGATATAGTTAATAACTTTTGTGCTATAATCGTAAAAAATTACGCAACAATCAATGAACCTTATAGGATTAAAAACTTTATATAAAAAAGAAATTATACGATTTCTTAGAGTTTACAACCAAACAATAATCGCTCCGATCATAAATGCTGCTTTATTTTTCTTTATATTTACACTTGCATTTACACATAATGACAATACCTCCGAAACAACATACAATCTATTCCTAATATCTGGTCTAGTTATAATGTCATCTATAAACAATGCATACAATAACGGAATTTTCATTGTGGTTAGCAAGGTAACTGGAAACATAATAGATTTGATAACAGCTCCATTAAGCCCAAATGAAATTTTGTTTGGCCTGTGCGGAGGAGCAATCACAAGATCTTTTATAACTGCAATATCAATATACATAACATTATGTTTACTTCAATGGCAATTCCCGATGCATAGTATTCTCATCACTATATTCTTCGTATTTATATCTTCTCTGGTATGCGCATTAATTGGAATAATAAGTGGACTAATTTTTGATAACTTCGAAGAAGCATCACTAATAACAAATTATATTATAACTCCACTACTGTTTCTGTCAGGAACCTTCTACTCAATAACAAAACTACCTGGTTTTTTCCAATTTCTGACAAACTTCAATCCATTTTTCTACATGATCGATGGAGCAAGATATGGAATCATAGGAAGATCAGAGCATTCTATAATTACTGGAAGTATATTTTTAATATCCATATCATTTGCATTGTGGTATTGTGCTCATTGGATCATAAGAAGTGGATATAAAATAAAAAAATAATTTATATAGCGAAACAAAACCAAAAAATGATTATTTATTTTTCATTCTATTGATCTTTCTAACCCATGCATCCCAATCTCTCCTGCCCAAATCACTCTCAAAACTCAAAAGATCATCGCAAGCTTTTTTGCAAATCGTTTCATTCGGTAAAATATAATCTTCAACAGACTGCAAAACCATAGTTTGAATTACAGAAGCGCGCTCTAAATGATATGCATAAAATAATGCTTCTTGAACTGTTTTTCCACATGTAATAAAACCATGATTTCTCAAAAACATAACATTATTTTTTCCTAGATCATCAGCAATTTTCTTAGCCTGAGTTTTTTCATCTAACAGCATGGAGTCATAATCATGATAAGAAACTTTATCATAAAAATGCAAAGCATGTTGACTCAATGGCAATAAACCGGATTTCATTACTGAAACTGCAATAGTAGCATTCGTATGAAGATGAATAACAGAATTTATATCACTACGAGTTTTGTAAATAGCACTATGAACTAATAGCCCAGTTGGACTAAAAATTTTATAATCACTATCTTCGCTAACTTCGCCATCTAAACTTAGATTCACGAGATTTTCTTCATTTACCTCCTCATATAAAAGGCCAAATGGAGAAATAAAAAAATGATCAAAATCTGATCTGCAAGAAACATGAGTATAAGTCAAATCATCCATTCCAAGAATGGAAATAATTTGGTGCGCTATTGAAAGCTCTTTCTTGACACTCATTTAATACAAAACTGCGAAAAATTATTTCTTCTTTTTCTTTTCTTTTTTTGGTCCGTTCATAGAAGCAATTTTACGAACTTCTAACTCTTTCTTATAGCGATCAGCAAACTCAGAAACCAAATTATTTCCACTTTGAACAATAAATAATTTAATTCTATCAGTTGGTTGAGCTCCAGTATTCAACCAATAAACCAATCTCTCAAAGTCTATATTAAATTTAACTTTAGTTTCAGAATTATCTAAATTCAATAATGGATCGTAGTGCCCTATAAATTCAAGTGCTTTTCCATCTCTAGGAGATGTTGAATTAGCAATAGCAATTTTATAGAATGGCTTTCTGATACGACCACCACGCATCAATCTTATTTTTACAGTCATAAAACAATAACTTATATTATTAACTTAATTATAGTAATTATTTTCGCATTTGCAATAGATTTTTCATGGATTTGACTTAATAAGATTATTATCAATCACTATTCATGAATGATGTACTGCAACATTATTTGCCTTATGTCATAAATTGGAAGTCCAACGATTGATGAATATGAGCCATTTATTGAGCTTATAAAACCACCTGCATACCCACTAATCGTATATGCTCCTGCGCATCCACTCCACTCTCCTGTTGCAATATAAAAATCAATTTCATACTGGTGCAATTTTTTGAACTTCACCATTGTTAAATCTTGTCGCACATGCTGTTTTCCATTGGGAGATAAAACACAAACTGTTGTATAACATCTATGTTGCCTTCCTGAAAGCAAGCTCAGATGCTTACGCGCTTCATCACTATCCTTTGGTTTATTCAAAATTCTTGTTCCAACTGATATCACTGTATCTGCTGACATAATTAATGAATCTTTGTTTGTTTCTTTGATCTTCAAACCCTTTTCAATTGCTATTCTTTTTGAATAACACCCTGGCTTTTCATCCTTCATTGCAGTCTCATCAATATCTGGAGATATCACTAGATCGGGCTGAATATAAATCTGATCTAGTAACTTCAATCTAAATTTTGAAGAAGATCCAAGAATAAAATGATGTTTTAACTTATGCATTTGTCGTTGTTCCATCTGTCACATCAACTCTTAAAGCATCTTTTCTTTGTTTTATCCTTCCATTTAAAGTATCGTTTCCACTCATCAAATCAGCTAGCATTACCTCTAGGATAACAATATCATATTGAACAATTCTAATTTTATGCATTTTTAATTTCCCGCATAAATGAGCATTAACTATAAACTTTTTCTCTCCGATCTCAACATCAACTTGAAAACGTGACCCAGTTTGAATTGCATTCACTCTACCTTCAACTATAACGTACCCATCTTTTGATTCTTGTATCTGAGAGTTATCAGCATGAACTTTTGGTCTTCTCTGTTGCTGCTTATTTAAATTTTTATTTCTATTAAAATAATTTGCCATTTAATACCAATTAATTACATTTCATCTAAAGGTTTTACACCCAGCAATCTCAATCCTATTCCTATCGTTTGCTTCGTAGCTTTTACTAAATTTATTCTATATTTAGTCATCAAAATCTCCTTTTCATCTTTACATTCATTAATGAAACGGAGAGATTTATCATTACTACCAAGATTCCATAGACTATGAAATTCAGTTGCAAGGTCTTGTAAATAAAAATTAATTTTATGCGGCTCAAGACTTTTTACAGTTGCTTCAACGCAACTTGGCCAAAGAGCAAGCTTTTTAATTAACTTTTTTTCATTTCTATTTACCATTATATCATAAAATTCTGATTCTTGTAAGCATAAATTTTTTATTTTTTCTTCTGCACTTCTTAAAATTGAGCAACTCCTTGCATGAGCATATTGAATGTAAAAATATGGATTATTTTTTGATGATTCTTTTGCAGTCTTTATGTCAAAATCTAACTCAACATCATGCCTTTTTGAAAAAATATAAAACTTCAGTACATCTAAACCCATCATATCAATAATTTCCTGAGCACCAATAGCTTTTCCACTTCTCTTCGACATTTTTTGCTGAATTCCATCTTCATAGATATAAACCATATTATGGAATTCAAATGAAAATCTCTGTTTTCCATCACTTAAAGCATTAACAGCAGCCATCATTCTCTTTTTATATCCATTGTGATCAATCCCAACTTCTAAAATCAACCAGTCATATCCCCTCTTTATCTTATCAAAATGATATGTTACATCCTTAGCAAAATAAGCCCATTCCCCATCAGATCTCTTTAATGCCCGATCAGATTCATCACCAAATTTAGTTGATGCAAAGACTGCCTGTGGTTTGTCAGTACTATAATCTTCATCGCCACCTGAATTACCCTTTGGCTTTTCTAAAATCCCTTCATAAATCAAATCCTTTGATTTCAAAATACTAAATGATTCGTTCATCAACTTACAATCCGCAATATCAGATTCGTATACCCAATTATCAAATTCTATATTTAATTTTTTCAAATCATCTTTTATAATTAAAATCATACTTTCAATTACAGGCTTATGTAAAATATCTTTCAACTCATCAGAAGACTTACCAAGCAAAGAATCACCAAATTGTTTTTGTATTTCTCTAGCTGTTTGAATTAAATACTCACCAGGATAATAACCATCTCTTAATTCAAACTTTTCACCATATAATTCCTTATATCTCAGGTATGCAGTTTCAATTAATTTTTCAATTTGACCACCTAAATCATTTATGTAATACTCCTTCTCAACATCATAACCAGCAAACCCAAGAATCTTCGATATAGCATCACCCCACACAGCACCCCTTATATGACCTAAATGCAAGGGCCCAGTAGGGTTTGCAGAACAAAATTCTAAATTTACCTTCTGCTTTTCACTACCTGATTTATACCCTATATTTGATAAACCATAATTTGAATCATCATTAAGAATAGAATTCAAAGTCTTTATCCAAAATTTATCACCAAAAATCGTATTCATAAATCCTGGTCCAGCAATATCAATTGTCTCGATATCAGGGTCACTATTTTTCATTTCATCAGAAATTTCCTCTGCAATTAATCTTGGAGGTTTTTTTAATATTTTTGATAGAATCATTCCAATATTATTTGTTAAATCTCCATGATTATCATTCTCTGGAAATTCAACTACTAAATTATCTAAGACATTTTCTGGCACATCCTGAAATTTATTTCTAACTATACTAGTAATTTTATATGCTACTTCTTTTAGTAAATTGAACATTTTATTAAAAATTTTTTTCTTTCTTTATTATAAATAACAATATGAATATTTCAAGAAAATTTCTCATTATACATCTATATGGTATTGCAAATTGGAAAGAAAAATCTAATCTAATAATAATTCTATTCAATATACAATCATGATTTCATGTTCTGATTTGATAAAAAATTACGATGACTTCCTAATTGATGCAAGCAGTGTTTTAGAAAATGTTAAAAATAGAGATGTAAAAAAAATTACAAATGACAGTAGAAATGTCATTGAAGATTCAATATTTTTTGCAGTCAATCAGAACTCTTTTCAATATCTAAAAGAAGTTTTTGATAAAAAACCACTGTTCGTTGTCATCGATATTTCTTTTAGTGAAAATCACAATGTCTTGGATTTTTTAAGTTCTAATTTTGGAAAATATATAGTTTTCTCAAAAAATATAAATATTAGAAAATTATATGGAATACTTGTTGTGAACTTCTATAAACTAGAAGAATTTCCATTACATATTGTAGCTATAACTGGCACAAATGGGAAATCATCTACTGCTTTCTTTTACAAACAAATTTGTAACTTCTCTGGACTTAAGGCGTGCAGCATTGGAACAATTGGAGTTTATAGTGACGATGATGAGCATAAAGAATTAAAACTCACAACCCCGGACATTTCAGAATTGTGCGAAATAATTAGATCAAAGGCATGCAATGGAATATATGACATTGCGATTGAAGCTTCAAGTCATGGACTTGATCAATATAGAATTGATGGACTTCCTATTGAATCTGCAGGATTTACAAATTTTTCTCATGATCATTTAGATTATCATAATACTATAGATAAATACTGGCAAGCAAAGAGCAGACTGTTTTACGATGTGATCGATAATGAAAATAGCATAGTAATTAATAATGATGATCCTAAAGCTTTAGAGATAAAAAACATCTGCTTGGAGCGAGGAATAAATTATACAACCTATGGAATAAAGAATGAAAGTGATATTCAAATCACTGAATACTCAATAAATAATAATTTCACCTATTACGTAAAGATTAATATTTTTGAAAAAAGCTACTGCTTTACATTGAAAATCCTAGGAGAATTTCAGCTGTATAACTTAATGTTAGCAATTGGACTTTTCAACGAAACTCATCCTGAAAGAGTAGAATTTGTTTTCTTTCCGGATGGTGGCGGAGAAATAAATGAACTTATCGCACCTCCTGGGCGCATGGAAGTTCTCCAAAGTGATAAAGAAAATGATTATATAGTAGTATTAGATTATGCACACACAACAGATGCACTAGAGAATTTAATGCTCAGCGTCAAACAATTCTCAAAAAATAAAAAAATCCTACTAGTGTTTGGATGTGGGGGCGATAGAGATAAAGAGAAGAGACCACAAATGGGTAAAATAGCAAAAAAATATGCTGATTTTATTATTTTGACAGATGATAATCCAAGAAATGAAAATCCGGACTCTATACGCCTAGAAGTAAAAAATGGCATTAATGATTTTACAAATTATCTAGAAATTCCTGATAGGAAAAATGCAATCAAAACAGCAATACAGATGAATTATGAATATAAAATTATTGTCATTGCTGGGAAAGGTCATGAAAAAAAACAAATTATAAATAAAATTGAATATGATTTTGATGATAAAGAAGTAGCAAAAAGCTTTATGTAGATTTTACAGTAAAATATCTGGCTTTTTTAAACTAACATTACGCACATTCTTCATTTAAGAAAATACAATTTATAGCATTAGCACACTTTTTTGCACTTCTCTCAACTGAATGAATAACAAAATGAACACCACTTGATATCGCACCAATACCATAAGCGTTATTCATATAAATACCATTTGCATCTTTAATTCTATTATTATGAAAATCAACATACACACCACCCAATTCATTAAATGACAATAACCCTGATTTAGCAATAGAACTAATTAATGGATTTTTAGAGAAATTAAAATTCAATCCAGTTGAATTTATTATTGTTTTTGTCATTAATTTTTCTCCATTTGACTTCAAAATACAATAAATACCATTCTCATATTTTATATCGGCAACCTTGTCATGCACAATCACATTTCTTCTTTGCAAAACAGAATATAATTTTTTTGCATTTACCAATGGTATTGGACTTCTCAATAAATTCCACATCACACCATATTTCTTTTTAAAACTTACCTTCTCATTATGAGATAAATAATTCCATGCCAAACTAATAGTGTCATTAACATTTTGAAAAATATTTTGATACTCTGATTTACCACTTGTTGCATTTTTTAAACTAATCTCTAATTGTTTAACTGGATCAATTATACTTGGAATATAATCAAAAATATTTTCTCCAGTTGCAATTAGAATTTCATTCTTGAAAATATCAATTAATTTATCAGCTGTTAAATCTGATTTATTCGACTCGATGTCATTTTCAATTTTTCTCAAAACAGACTTAAAATCAATATCTTTAGAAAAACTATCAGCTTTAGCAAATGGTAAAAAGCCATTTCTTGATATTAAATTGATTCTACCTTCAAAACCAATATCATCCAAAGAAAATAAAAGATCTACAGCTGATAAATTTGTTCCCAATATCGACACCTCTTTTTCTTTCAATAAATAATCATAGCTATCAATAATATATGGGTTTCTTATATAACCTGGAGTCCCATCTAAATTATAATGATCTGAAAAATTTGTTCCAATCGCTAAAATTAAATAATCACTAACGATATGATCATTATTATTGGTTTCTATCAAAAACAAATTCTCAACTTTCTTCACATTAGTAGCACATGCGCAGATAATATTAACCTTAATACCTAAACTCTCTGCATCTTTTAAAGTCTCTGTAAAAAGATTTTGCAAATAACGTAAATAGCATCTTCTTGAGACATAAGCATTTTTATCACTTGGATATCCCATATTTATTAGCCATTTGTGTAAATGCTCATCTTCAGATGCTACTGCACTCATTGTTCCAATACTCATATTTAATATGTGGTTATTATTTGCAGTTGAGTATGCCAAACCACCATCATTCAAATGCTTGTCTATTATATAAACTTGAGAAAATATATTTCTATTTTTCTTGCACATCTCAATTAACTGATTCAAAAATACTATACCAGTTGCCCCGCCACCGATTATAGAAATTGATTTATTTTTCATATTTATAAATTAGTAAATATATCTATAATTTACTAAAAATTTAATAAAAAATTATTAAATTTTTGCAATTAAAAACCAAAGCTAAGATACAGTTTCATCTTCTATGATCTTCTTAAAAGCCAATTCTAAATTACAATCAATACTCTTCAAATTTTTAATCTTAGCACCAGAAGAGCTAACCAACTCATAAACTTTATCCATCTCAATGCCATCAGATTCTTGATAAGATATAAAAAGTTGTGAAAATAAAAATTGGTACTTATCTATTTTATTTATCTCAAATAATGATTTCATGATATTTCTAACTTTCTCTTCTTGACCGAGATAATCTAAATCAAAAATCAATTCTTTCATCTTAAATTTCTGCATTATCTCATCTTTCATTCCTTGAGCAATTATCTTACCTTTATGAATCACAATTATCTTATCACAAAGAAGCTCTGCCTCATCCATATAGTGCGTTGTAAGCATAATTGCAATCTTCTTCTCCTTATTGATCTTATCTATGTAGTAATACATTTTATTCTTCTGACTAACATCAACACCTACAGTTGGCTCATCTAAGATTACAAACTTCGGATGAGTAATTAATGCTTTTGCCATCATCAACCTTCTCTTCATTCCACCAGAAAGAAATCGAGTATTTGTGTCAGCTTTGTCGTATAAATCGATTGCATACATTATTTCTTCAATTTCATCTTTATTATTCTCAAAACCGTAATAACCAGAATGAATTTTTAATGTCTCCCTAACAGTAAAAAAAGTATCATAGATTAACTCTTGGTGAACAACTCCAATAGCTTTAGTTGCAGATATCCTATCAGTTTCAATATTAAATTCATTAATTAACACACTACCAGATGTCTTCATAACTGATCCAGCAAGTATTCCTACTAAACTAGATTTTCCAGCTCCATTCAACCCCAATAACGCAACTTTTTCTCCTTCTTCTATTTGTATATTTACATCACTTAAAGCCTTAAATCCATTGTTATAAACTTTATTTAAATTACTAATTTTAAGAACCATGCAAATACCACTTTTATAAATTCGTTATAAATTTGAAAAACTACTTAATTTTTGAGATAATTATACTATATAGTTATAAATTATTTATGATAAGAACAATTATTTACCTAATAATTATCATATTTTTACTAGATAAATACACAGACATACAAATAACCCATACGATCGCATTTTACTTAAAAACATATTTTAATATTTTAATTGATACAATTCATAATGAGATTCATAAAAATGATCAAGCTAGATAAATCTAACTTGCATAATAAAAAATTATACACTAAATCACGCGCTATGGGATTATAAAAGCGACTATGACTATTTATTCTCTACAATATTATAAACCTCTAATATATCGCCTTCAGCAATATCGGTAAATTCCTTTTCTCCGGACTGCAGTGCAACACCACACTCAAGACCTTTCTTTACCTCGCGCACAACATCTTTCATTCTTTTTAAAACAGATGTTCTCAATTCTTCTGCAATGATTTCTCCTTTCCTAATAACACGAATATAATTACTTGTTGAAATCAATCCATCATCAACAACACAACCAGCAATTTTACCAGTTTTTGAAATATCGAAAACCTTCTTGATAATCAATTTACCAATATATTTCTCAATCTTTTGAGGTTTGAGCTTGTTTTTAATCATATCAGCAACATCATCAATAAGCTGATAAATAATTGTATATAATCTCAGTAAAACACCATCTTTTGCGATCATATTCTGAACACTTGATGGGACAGAAATATTAAAACCAGCAATTACTGCTCCGGTCGTTCTTGCCAAAGAAACATCTGATTCTGTAATTGAGCCAGTTCCAGAATGAATCACCTCAACTTTTAATTCATCACTATTTAACTTTTCTAAAGAATATTTGACGGCATCAATAGTTCCAGATACATCGGCTTTAATAACAAACTTTAATTCCTTTATATCATTTGACTGCGAAACACCTCCAATAAGACTTAAAAGATTTATTGATTTGCTTTTTTCTGATTCCTTAATTAATTTTTGCTTTTCTGCTGAAGCCGCAAATTCATCTAGTAGATCTTTTGCTTCCTTCTCGCTTCCACAAACAATAAATTTTTGTCCAACTTCTGGAGCTTTTTGAAATCCAAAAACCTCTGCTGCCATCGCAGGCTCAGCAAATTTAATTTCCTTTCCATGCTCGTCAAGCATCGAGCGAACCTTGCAGAATTTATCATTTGTCACTAAACAATCACCAATTTTCAATGTACCATTCTGCACTAACAACGTTGCACATGAACCTTTTGTATTATTAATTTTTGATTCAATTACAACGCCAGATGCCATAACATCAAAATCAGCTTTCAACTCTAGCATTTCTGCCTGCAATAAGATTGCCTCCTCTAATCTGTCTAAGCCAATCTTATTTTTTGCTGAAATTGGCACTGACATCACTTCTCCACCGCACTCCTCAACGACAACTTCATACTGAACTAATTGATCTAAAATTTTTCTTACTTCACCATTTGTCTTATCAATTTTATTCACAGCAACAATCATTGGAACGCCAGCAGCATGAACATGATTTATTGATTCAGCTGTTTGTGGCATCACACCATCATCTGCTGCTACAACAAGAATCACTATATCAGTCACCTTTGAACCTCTTGCTCTCATAGCAGTAAATGCCTCATGTCCAGGAGTATCAATAAATGAAATCTTCTTTCCTGACTTTGTAATAATTTGATATGCACCAATGTGTTGAGTAATTCCACCACTTTCCTGAGCAACAACATTTGAAGAACGCAATGCATCCAATAAAGACGTTTTACCGTGGTCCACATGACCCATAATTGTAACAACTGGAGGCCTTTCCTTAAGATTTTTATTTTCTTGCATTCTTTGAAATATTAGCGATTCTATTGACTTAACAGTTTTTAAAATTGGCTTATGTCCAAACTCTAAAACCAAAAACTCTGCCAAATCTGGACTTAACATATAGTCATCATTGTGGCGTTTTTTCTCCATTTTATTCAAAAGCTTTATCACTTCTGAAGACTTAACATTCATTGCATTAGAAAGATCTCTTATTGAGATTAATCCGTCAATCACAATATCTTGCACTATTACTTTCTTCTCATAAAAACTTTTAAACCTATTTCTCGGCTTTGATTTCTTTCTTATAAAAGTCTTATTAAGAATCTCACCCTGAATATCATTTTCATCAGTTGATAAACCCAAAAGCCCAGAGCGTAAGTTTGTATTCTTCTTTTTTTCCTTTAAAAGTGCAATTCTTGCCCTCTCTTTCTCTTCTCTCTCTAGCTCTTCAGTTCTCTTCCTCTTCTCTAAAAGACTCTTTGCATCTAAATCAGACACATACTCCTTAACGCCTTCAACTTTTGTATTAATTAATTTAAAAGACTTTCCATCAGTTGATTTTTTAACATGCTCTGATGAATGATCAACGACTTTACTCTCTTGCTCTTTCACCTGATCATTTATATCATTATCTTTATTATTACTATCATGAATCACAACTTCATTTTTAGAAT
>JBIKUW010000112.1:0-3578 GCA_044347385.1 Rickettsiales bacterium | reverse complement strand
AGAAATAAGCACAATCCAATCATGGGGAATGAACTTAATCCCGGAGCTCAATCAGCAGCTAGTAAGGAAATATTGGACCTTCTAAACTC
This sequence comes from Rickettsiales bacterium, assembly GCA_044347385.1. Taxonomy (GTDB): domain Bacteria; phylum Pseudomonadota; class Alphaproteobacteria; order Rickettsiales; family CAIPFW01; genus CAIPFW01. The sequence continues at coordinate 3,489 of JBIKUW010000112.1, read as the reverse complement.
TGCTAGAAAAATTCTAAACGACTCAATTGATAAAAAAAATCTAGATAAAATTACAAATACTTCTAAACTAAAAAGATCTCACTCCGTTGTAAAAAGACTTTTTGGTATAGACAGTACTTCAAGCAAAAACTTAAATTCATTAGTAAAAAAATTGGATGAAAGAGGTTTAAAAACAACTTCATTAGATAAATTTGCACAAGAATTAAAAAGTGGAGAAGTAAAAAGCACAACAATAAAATCATTGAGAAGCGAATTAGAAAATCTACAAAAAACTGTGAAGGTAGATCCAAATAATAAAAAAAACAATCCTATAAAATTAATTAACAAAGCAATCGATGCGCTAAAATCATTAGAAGTCGGTAAAAGTGAAACTCATAGACTATCAACTTTACAAAAAAAAGCTGGCCCTGCTGATTATTTATTAAATACAAAGACGCATCAAAAACTGCTCTTAGAAAAAGCAGTACAAACAAAATCAATAGAAAAAATTATTGGAAAAGACAGTGTACAAAATAAAAACTTAGGAAAATTAAGCAGTGAAAATTTAAGCAGAATAAGCGCTTTCATAAAAACCGCTGATTTAGCAATGGAATCACGCAACAATATGAAGACAATATCTGATATAGAAAATATTCTTGGAAAAGATGCAAGAAAAATTATTGCTGAAACATTAATTGAATCTAAGGGTAATTTAAAAGTTTTTGAAAAGAAAATGCAAAATGTTTTAGAAGCAAAATCCGATGAATTTGTACAAAGAAAAGAATCAGAATCAAAAAGTTTAGAGGCCCATAAACAACCATTAATGAGAAGCGATTCGGTTAAATCAGCTGACAAAGCGCAATCACAAATTAAAAACTTAGTTTCAGAATTTCAAGAAACAGAAAGAATACTCTCAAAACCTATACAAAAATAAATAAAAATCCAATTTTTTAAGGTAAAAATATGGGAATAATCCATAAAAATAAAAATCAAATTCTATTCATGGAGGATGATGAAAACGGAGCGGGAACTAACTATAATTTAGAGAGTCAATCAAAGCTCAGAAGAACATTTGATATTGAAAGTAAGAATATAAAAGAATTGCAGGGTTTATTGAATAGCTTAGTGAAAGAAGCTAGATTAAACCCAAAAAACTTTGAAGAACTAACAAATATTGTGGATAGTAAAGGAAAAAACCTTACAGATAAACAATTAAGCGGCGCTATAAATGAGATAAGGAATGCTCTTGATAAAAGTCCAATTGTAAGTAAAAATTTAGGAAAAATTTCTGATGATCTAATTGAAAAATTATCAGAAATTAAAGAGCGACCATTGATCAAAGAGTTAGAAAATGCAAAGAGCAAATTAACTACATGGAATAGACTATTCGATAAAAAAACATATTTGGAAGCAGAAGCCACTTTAAAAAATAGAGATAACTTAAAAAAACTAAACCAATATGCGGAAAAAATAATGGGAGATAAGGAAATTCCAGAAAAAACAAGAAATAAACTTATGGAAAAAGTTGCTGGATTTGTAAAGGATATAACAAATGGAATTGACAAACAAATCAAAAATGATGAGAAAGAAATTGCAAAACTTGATAAAAAGCTCAATAGCAGAGCTGAAAAAATGGAAAGATCCGATAAAAAAATCAACACTCTAAATGCAAAATTATCAGAAGCGAAAAAAAGATCAAGCAGTATAGAGGATGATCTTATATCATTGGATAAGATAAAAGCCAAGAATCCTGAAATAAGAGAAAATTTAAATAGAATTTCCACAGGAAGTTTAGAAAAACTTGGATCGTTTCATGGTAAAAAAAGCGAACTAGAAGATAAAATACAGAAAAAAGAAGGTAAACAAGAAAATCGTGATAATAAACAGGGTACTTTGAAATCAAAACAAGAAGTTTATCAGGAAAGAGTAAATGAAAAGCAAGGAATGAAGAATGAAATAGAACAAGGCGTTGGAAAACATTTAAAAAAATATCATGATGACAAAGCAGCGGCGCATACCAAAGGAAATGCGCGTTCTAAATAGTGAAATACTACTGCTCTTCAATACTATTGTTATATCTGTTATGATATTGAATAATCATAGCAGCAATTTCCTCAACAGATCTATCTGTCACATCAACAGCTGGCCATCCCATTTTATTATAAAATGTGTTTGCCTGCCTATTTTCATCAACAATCAATTTTATATCCACATAATCAACACGTAGATCATGATGCATATGCTTCATTCTTTGTTTACGAACACTCATCAATCTATCTGAATCAATTGACAAAGCGACAATCAATTTATTATTTGCTTTCAGCAATTCTTCCGGTAGAGGATTTTCCAAACTCGGAATAAATGGTATATTTGCAACTTTATACCCCCTATTCGCTAGATAAACACTAGTTGGAGATTTAGAACTTCTAGAAACTCCAACTAAAATTATATCAGCCTTAGAAATACTATCTAAACCCTGCCCGTCATCATGCTCAAGAGTAAAATTTATTGCATTAATTCTACAAAAATAATCACTCTCCATATATGACTGCCTAGCACCACGATCTATCGTCACCTCAAAATAGCGCGCCAACTCTTTTATGATTTTTGACAAAATCTCAATGCAAACAAGCTTTCTACGTTTTGCATTTTGCACAAGATAATCAAACAAATCATCGTCTGCCATGGTGCAAAGAATCACGCCATTTTGCTCTTGCGCATGATTTAGCACTTCATCAATTTGTTGATAAGACTTGACTAAAGGGTATAAATGCCCCTCTATTCTAACTCCAACCAACTGAGCTGCAACAGCTCGCAAAACCACACTCACGGTTTCACCTGATGAATCAGAAATCATATATACATCACAAATTCTCTCCCCAGAATTTGCTGTTGAATCTTCATATCTATCAAAAAAATTCAATATCATCTATCTATATCTCAATAATATCTAAATATATTATAATAAAAAATTATTTCAATCGATTTCCGATTTCAAAACTTCTATCTTATCCAACCCTTAACTTTTATATCACACTCAAAATTGACGTGACACTCCCTTAAGAATAAAACAACTTTTTATGCTTCTCTCCTTCAATACTTGCGCATACTGAAGAAGAATGTCTCTTTGTCATTCCAGTGCTTTTTAACTTGTCATCCCAATTGAACGAAGTGAAACGTGGGATCCATGCATTCGTTTCCAAATGCATTGCTAATTTCTCCTGAGATCCTACGCCACTAACAAGTACGTGGCTAGGATGACAAAAACCTGTCATTCCAATCGAGTGTAACGAAGACGTAGAATCCCTAAAGCTTTTTCCAAATGCATTCCTTAAACCTGAAAGGATCCCGCGCCCACTTCGTAGTCTAGGATGACAATACCTTTTTCATTCACAATATTCTTTATATTCTTCACTTCCCCCAAAGATCGGAATAATAAAATATATTATGATTGAATTATAAATTGTAAGATCGAAAGACAAAAGCAGAAAATGAAGGAAAAATAGAGAG
>JBIKUW010000108.1:0-3835 GCA_044347385.1 Rickettsiales bacterium | reverse complement strand
CTTCCTCTTAAGTGGACTGCTTCAAATTTTGATGAGAAAACGTAAATTGTCGCATATGGCTGTATTCCGCTGATGAAGGAAATCATCGATGGCTTGATTTTTATCGATATATAATCTTTTTTCTGATAGAAATTTGTTCGAACAATTGCTAATAAAACTTCATAGAAATCTTTCAAAAATTTTAATTCATTTACGTTATTGATTTGATCTAAAATATCCTCAATTTCTGATTTTTTGTTTTTTATGAGGTCTTCAATTTTATATTTTGTGTTTTGTTGCAATTGAGGATTTAATCTTAGCTCGAATAGTTCTATAAATTTATAAAAAAGGCCAGATTGTGATTTTGATATGTTCTCCATCAACTCATTGTCAAATTTTCTGCAAATGTGCTTGAAATATTTTGAAATGACAGTAATAAGCTTTATTTTGTCAAAAGAAAGATCCTGCAAAACGCTCAATTTGTTAAAAGAAGATTCGATCCATTCCTTTCTTAATAATTTTTCAAAAGTGCCGAAGAAGCTTAAGCATTTAGAATCTATTCCGCATGAAGATTGGTCTATTCTTTCAATTTCAAATTCATGTATGATTATATATTCATCATTTTTCTTTATTTCATAACTTATGTGATCTTCTATCTGAATTGTGAAGTCATTTAATATTTTGATGATGTCTGATAGTTTGTGGTTGTCCTTTTTGTATAGAAAAAATTTCAAAATCATTATATCCTTATCTTCACTGTATCTATTGAAGAACAGACCATCAATGGTTTTTTTGTTTAAATGCATTTCGTATATCTTCTCCAGATCATTGTAGACCTCTTCTGGAGATGTGTGGTGTTGTTCTGACACTGAATTTATAATTTCTGAGAGAAAGCTTTTTTTATCTTTATCCTCATGCTTATTTACCAATTGAAGTAGTTTGTGCTTCATGCCATTCGGAATGTAATTGAAATTTTCCATAAATTTAAAAACGATCGTCATGCTATTATAATATATAAAGTTTGAATTAAATAAATATTTAAGTTGCAATATTTTTGATATTTTAATGTTTTTTATGAAATATTAATACAATAGTATGACTATTGTATCTTCTTTTCCTCATTTTTTATTAATCTCTTAATATTTTCTCTATGTCGATAGATTACCAATATTGCTACTGCTAAAACCGCAAATTTTGCATTTTTAGGTAAAAAGATCAAAGCGTATAGAGTTGTTGTACCAGTTAGAAAAAGGGAAGACAGGGATGAGTATTTTGATAATCTGAAGCACAGGATCCAAGATATCAATCCTATAATTGTCATGGGAATGCTTATGTAGAAGAAATAACCAATCATTGTTGAAACTCCTTTTCCTCCTTTTCCACGTAAAAATATCGAATACATATGCCCTATAACTGCAAAGAACCCGCCAATTAAGGAGGCATTTCGTACATTCTCTGATACATTTGCATTGTTTGAAAAGATTATTTCTATTTGAGAGATGAAGAATATCGCAATGAGGGCTTTTGCAGCATCTAAAATGAAGGTTGCGATTCCAAGTTCTTTATATCCAGCGCGGTAGACGTTTGTAGCTCCTATATTTCCAGATCCAAATTCTCTGATATCTCTTTTATGAAAGATTTTTACTAAAACATAGCCGAATGGTATTGATCCAATGAGATAGCCAATCACAATAGAGAAAATATAATTTATATATAGCATAGAAAGATATTCTAGATAAATTCTCAATATGATAAACTAAAAACTTATCTTTTCTAGTGCTCTTGGTTAATAAATAGTTACTGTTTGGTTATGTTGGTATTTCTGCGCAATAATCTTGTTGTTTACCTTCTGTTTTTGTAGTTTCAAGTGAACAGGGAACTTGAGATTCTTGATGTGAGGCAGTGAGTTTGAATGTTACAGTTGGTATATTGAAAAGTTCTTTAAAAAAATCTATAATTTCCTCAAATAATCTTGCTATTGAAGATGATTGATCAAGTGAATTGGTAATTTTCTTCAATTTACAATATTCGTGAATAATTATATTTTCACATTGGGCAATCTGGTCTGTATGGAGTTTATATTCAAATGGATCCATGTTTGGTTTTATGCACAGTTTTGATTTAGAAGATATATCTAATGCAGCTAATATTTTTGCAATGCAATCCGAAATTTCATCTACTTTCTTGTATTCTTCTAAATTTGATTCTGTGATCGCTTTATATTGATTTATATTGCAAATAGTTTGATTTATTTTTTCTTTAAGGTCATCGCTTATTTTTATTTTGTCAAAAATACCTCTTACTGATTTTATGGCTGTATATGTTGCTAGTAAGTAGTCGTGTTGCATTTCATCATTTACTTCTATTGATATTAGTGTGTTAGAAAGTTGTTCAATTATTTTTTCAATTTGTTTTTGTATATTTTGGTTTGCGGGGTTGTATCTGTGATTCTTAAAGTATTCAGTTTCTAAATCTTGCAAAATTTTTTCTCTCTGTTTTTCGTATTCAATTACTAATTTATCATTTTTATTTTTTTGTCTTTCAGGATTGTCATGAATAAGTTTTAATTCTATTTTTCTAAATTGATCCCAGCCTTCTGTATTTTTTAATTCTGAGCGAATATACAAATGTAAAAGATATTCATACTTTTTCTCAAAATTTGCGTTATTTACTATTTTTTTTGCATTATTAGCTATTGATTTTTCTATCAAAGTTTTTGTAGTTTTACTAAATAGTGTCTTTCTATCAAGATTTTCTGAATCTTTAATTCTAATATCGTTATCATATCTCAATATCATCTCTAATTTATGCGCATAGTCGGTATCATTTATGATATCGTTAGTAAAAATGGTATTTGCAATTTTATTGAATTTTTCATTGATTAATGTAATCTCTTTTTCGTTCAGTGTTTTACTGAATTCTTTCTCTCCATTATTTTGATACCAAACGACCAACTTTATTAGTGGATTAAATTTGATATCAATTCCTAAATCTTTATTTTCTAATTCTAAAATACCAGCTCTTCTTCTTGACTGCTCTTTTTCGAGCTCTAATTTTTTATTTTCAATATTCATATTAAGCCTTACTTAACTTTCTTGTGATTATATTATAATTTTTATTATTACAAAAGCAAAAACTTTTTAATATGTATTAATATTTTTTCATAAAATCTTTAAATAGATTATTTCTTAAGATATGAATATTAAGAGAGTCTCTGCTGCTCACTTTTAGAATGTGGTTATCAACATTTGTATAGGGTTGAAAGAATAGGGCGAGGAGTTTTTCCAAAGTTTCCAAATCCTTTTTTCCAGTTTTATCAATTTTTGTGAGAACGATTTGATATTGAATGTTGTGCTGATTGAAGAAAGTTATAAATTCTGCGTCAGCGCTTTGAATTCCAACTCTACTATCGATGAGTAGGTATATTTTTTTCAATTCTTGCCTATCAAGAACGTAGTCTGTGATTAGAGATGTGACTTTTCTTATTTCTTTCTCACTTCTCTTTGCATATCCATATCCCGGTAAGTCAACTAGGAAAAGTTTTTTTTCGTGGTTATCTATTTGGTAGAAATTCACACTTATTGTGCAACCTGGTTTTTTTGATGTATATGCGAGATTTTTATTGAGTCCAATTGCATTGATTAAGCTGGATTTTCCTACGTTTGATCTTCCAAGAACAGCTATCTCTATCGAATTTATATTTTGAGGAATTTGTGTTGCGTTGAAGTAGCTTCCAAAGAATTTTGTATGATTTTGAAAGAAGTTATCGCTTATTTTAAAATTTGTCATATGATGTTATACTGGTTTTAGTTTTGATTAAGAAAGTAATTATAACTCCATGAGCAATATTTATCAA
>JBIKUW010000043.1:0-9857 GCA_044347385.1 Rickettsiales bacterium | reverse complement strand
TTTAAAACAGATACCATCGCAGATCTTTCTCTTTTTGATATTTTTATCTATTTACTTTGTGGGTGTGAATCTTTTTGTGATAAAATTTACTCCCATTCTATATTTAACTCAGATTGTAATAGCTCTCTATTTTTACAGAGAAAATAAATTCTTTAGCATTTATGTTTTTGTGTTTGTTTTGGGGCTTTTGGATGATTGTGTTTATAGCAGAATATTAGGTTTTTCTGGCATCTTTAACGTTTTATATTTGAATGTTTTAAGTTTTTTTATCAGCAAGTTCAATAAGAATTTAGCTAAGTATTTGATTTTAAACTTAGGATTATTTGTTTATTTTTTATATCAGTTGCTTAGTTTGATATATTTGAGAGATAAGAGTTATATTGCTTTGCTATTCACAGGAGATGTCATCTTGTTGCAAGTTTTTGCATTTCTTGGAGTGTTTTTCTTTCAATCTGTCTTATATTTAAAGCGTGATTTTAAAAATAACGTTCAAAGAAGGTTTGGGAGAATTAGTAGAGTATAAAAGATCTGAAGTTGATATTTTGAAAGATTTATTGAACTATACGAAATAATATTGTATTATAATCTCAAGAAAAATTATAAATTATATTTTTGCATCCTTAGCTCAGTGGATAGAGCATCTGGTTTCGGCCCAGATGGCCAGGGGTTCGAATCCTCTAGGATGCATTTCCCATTTTGAATTTAATCTGAAATCAAAATTTGTTGATTAGAGGTCAAGACCAAGACATTGTTCGTTGCTTGTGTGAGCGGTAAATCCTGGAATGTTGAATGAGATAGTTTGTTGTGGAATTACAACATCATAAGAGCAATTGCCGCCTTGTTCACAGCATTCTTGCAATTCTGCAATTTGTCCAGCCATAAGATTAAGAGTTGTGTTTATGGCAATGATAGCGTTAGTATTAGCTGTAACAGCTGCTTCTAAAGCGCTCCAATCTGCGCTGTTGCAACAAGAACCGAATTCATTCATGATTTCAGGAATTAATTGGTTGTTTACAGCATTTGTGATATTAGTGTTCATGTTTGAAATTAAATCAAAAGTTTGAACAGTTCCATCATTATTTGCACAGATGAAATCACATCCAGGAAGATTATCGGGAAGAGTGATAGGGTCGATTGCTTTTAAGTCAATCGCTTTAGGTGCAATAACTTCATCGTTAGTTACAGCTACTTCAGGAGTAACTACTTCAACTTTGTTTTTTGAACTTAAAAATTTTTTTAGTGAATCAGCCATTTGTATACCAAAATAGATAGATATTATGAAGTAAATTATAGTGTCCGTGTATTAAAGATTTATAAACTGAGTCAATCGAAAGTAGTGGATTGTTATATAAGTCGTAAATTGAATGTTAATGGATACAGAATGCTGTAATTTCTCTAATTAATAGATAATAAAGTTTTTTGTTAGTGAGATTGAGCGAATAAATAGAATGATAAATATAAAATCAAGTTTTAATTTAAAATTATTGATTGAATATTGAAAAAAATTATATTAAGAAAATGGCTGCAGGGGGGATCGAACCCTCGACCTAAGGTTTATGAATCCTTCGCTCTACCGACTGAGCTATGCAGCCAAAAATTATCAACTCCTTTTATTCTAATACTATAAGTCACAAAGTCAATATATTTTTGAAACTTTATTTCATTATAATTTATAATTTTTATGCGAATTTTTATAGCATTTTAAAATTTTGTAATTCAATATGTGTTTATTAATTGACTTAAAGGATTAACCATTTATTAACATTTTTTATGATAGATTAACTTTTATTAAATTCTTTTGGTATTAATTATGTTTGGTATGTTTGGTCAGGATTCTAATCCCTATAAATGTATGTTTGAAAATTTTTTGAAAATGAACCCAATGCTTTGCATGATGAAAAATGCTTGTCATGAAGATGTGGGTCAGTGTAATCCATCTTGTAATCAGTTTGGATTTGGTGGTCCTAACTGCCCGATCGCTCATCTTTGTAAGATGATGTCTTGTTGTAATCCAATGATGGGATGTCATCCTATGATGGGAGGAATGATGGGTGGTTGTCATCCTATGATGAATTCTTGTCATCCAATGATGTGTGGTGGAATGAACTCTTGTCATCCTATGATGAATTCTTGCAATAATATGATGGGTTCTAACTGTCATCCAATGATGAATTGTTGTAGTAACGATAAAATGAATCACTGCAACATGGGTATGGGTGGTATGAATTGTGGTATGAACTCTTGTCATCCAATGATGCACCCAATGATGAATTGTTGTCATCCAATGATGGGAATGATGGGCGGAATGATGGGTGGATCTATGAACGGATGCAACCCTTGCCATTCTTCTTGTGGTTCTAGTTCTTGTTGTGATGGATATGGAATGCATAAGATGATGATGGAAAAATACATGGGTATTTTGTGCTGTCTACGTGAATTCACTGAAAAAATGATGTGTAAAATGAAAGAATGCCATAAAGATGATTGTAATAAAGATTGGAATTGTGGTGAGCGTGGTGGTGAACATTTTGGTAACTGTTGCCCTCAAGAATGGTTAAAGCACATTGAATGCAAAGCTAACTGGTGGTCTGAAAATTTTTCTAAATTCCATGCTGAAGTTGTAAAATTAAACGAGCAGGCAAAGCTATCAATGAGCAAATGTGTGAATACAAAAAAAACCAAGGAGAAAAATCTTCTATGGACAAAAATTACATGGATAAATCTTCCATGGAAAAATCTCATGGAGACAAATTCCAATCTAATAGCAGTCAATTCAATAATGACTACGTTTCTGGTGCTGAAAAAAAGAAATAGATAAAAATAATTTCTACGCTTCCATGTACCTATATTTTTAAATACAGTCGAGATTGTATTAATAAAGTAATAGGTAAAAAAATGAATATAATAAAAAGAGTGAGTTTGAGAGTTAAATCTTTACTCAGTGATAACTATGTAACTTACAAAAATGGGGACATTTCTCATGGAGGAGTTGTAGAGAATATTTTAGATTCAAGAGCTAGAATGACTAATCCAAATAATGCTTATTTGTTGGTATTGAATAGCGAATCTGAAATTAAAATCTACAATACTGATAACAAGGATGATTTTTTGCTAATCAGAATTTCAAATGGACAAATAAGAAGTACTTACAATTTGTCAGATGATTTTTTTAATTTAGAGATTAATGGTGATAAAGATTTACCAATCCAATTAGAAATTTTAAATTCATCGAATGAAGTTATAAGATCGATTACAGCAATTAATGACAAAAAAGGCTTCATGAGTATAACTTTAGAAATAGGAAGTGAACTCGATACAGTTGCTTTTAGCAATATATTTTTTGACTAGAATAAAGTTGAATAAAACTACTCCTGGTTTTGCATCTGATGCTAAAGGGTTAAGGAGATAAGATTGCTAAGAAATAACTTAAAAGACAAGGAATAAAATTTTTATTTACATTTTTGATTTTCAAGTTATAGTTTAGTTACTATATTTTTATGGTAAGGAATTAGCGATATGTGTTGTAGATGTGGTTCTCGTAAAGTTTCTTGTTCCGGCAGCAGTGCAATTGCGGATCTAGACTTCCATGGGGAACGTGTCGCTGCTCTGCGTTTAATTCAGAACCTCTAAATTATTTATTACTCAAGAATTCATAAAAGAGTTTTTAGAATCAAGAATTCATTCAATATATCGTATATGGTGATGTATATATTGAATTGTTTTTAATTTTATATTTTTTATAGGTAATAATATGTTTAATAAAATATTTCAAAGACTTGCTTAGATAATATCGACATCTTTTAATGCTAATGAAAATGGTTGTGGTTGTGGGTGCTCCCACTTGTGATACAAGTTGCAAATGTTCTAAGGGTTCGTGCTGCGGTAATAATGGTTGCAATTGTAGTCGTTAGATTTTATTGATAAGATGCCAAAATATAATTGGTAAGCATTTGAAACCATGGGCTTGTCTGTGTTGGGATGTTTGCTGTAATTAGTTGGCGCGTTGAATTTAATGTTATAAGTTTGAAGTTGTATTTGAGCTTATGATGAAATAATAATGGAAGATAGCATGTAGTTACTATTTCAACAATTTTGCATCATCGTCTCCGTTTTTTTTCTTTTTCTTTTTTTTCTTACCATCTCCCGATTCGCTGTTTTTCTTTTCTTCAATCTTTCTAGGATCGTATGGCTCTTGAACAGGCACAAAAGTTTTATCTAGCAATCTCTTTTTGAATAATGGCTCTTCGAAATATTTGATTTTCTTTGATTTAATTGGAGAAGTAGATTCAATTAGAAGAATTTGATCATCTCTAGGTAACATAATAACTTCTTGTGGGAGAAGTAGGGCCCTTTGAGTTTGAGAAACCTGTAACGTTCTTGATGCAGGGTTCATATCGAAGAATTTTGGCTTATTTACAGAAACCTGTTCAACAGTTTTATTACCAATCAATTGTGAAATCAGATTTGCTGTTTCCATGTTATTTGCAGCGAATGTTATACGATATGTAGCATTTGATAGGAACGAGTTCATCCCAGAATCCTCATAAATACCCTTCAGCTGCTCTGTATCTTGAATAATTAAGAATAAACGAACTCTATAACCACGGAAATATGCAATACCAGACATGAACTGCTCCATCTTTCCTAATGTTGGAAATTCATCCATCACAAAGAGAACTCCATAGGGATCTTCTTTTGAAGGCAATGTCCTTGAAAGGAATTCGGTAGCTTGTTGGTAGAATACCTGCATCAGAGGTTGTAAACGTTTCAAGTTATCCGGAGTTAATCCAACATAAACCGTCGTTTTTACTCTTTTAAATTCTTGAATGTTGAAATCACTTGATGCAGTTGCCGTATCAATTAATGGATTAGCCCAAAGCTCCAAAGAAGAGTTCAAAGTCGAAATCACACCTGATCTTTCTTTATCAGCTTTTTGTAGGAATGCAGCAAGATTCATGTATGCAACTGGGTGCATAGCTTTTCCTTTTGTATCCAGTAAAACAGCAAAGTTATAGCTTATGTCATCACTTCTGATTGTTCTTACAACTTCTCCAAAACTTCTAACTTTATCTTCCTGCGCAAAGAATGACAATACAATTCCAGAGAATAATGTTCTCGCCTCATTCACCCAGAAATCTTGTTCCGGCAATAATAAACTTGAGATTTTTTGCACGTCATCTACCATTTGCCCTGGCTTCAAGCTTATCCAATCCAGGGGATTATAGCAATGAGTGATACCATCGGGACTTGCAGGATTCCAAAGAAAAACTTTTTGACCAATTGATTCTCTATATCCACTTGTTAATTCGTAGTTTTCAAGTTTGATATCATGACAAAAAACAGATTCATCCCAAAACAATAAATTTGGAACTACAAAACCTACACCTTTACCCGAACCTGTTGGTGCAAATAATAATGCATGTTGATATCCATCTGCAATTAATAGTCCACGTTTGTTCTTTCCAAGAATAATTCCTTTTCTTGATCTAAGGCCAGCTTTTTTTATAACAGATTCATCAGCCCATTGAGCGTCACCATGGACAGATTCTGGTTTTTTGAATGGCCTCCATTCTAATATTGTATCTTTTGTATTTAAAAATATAATTATAACTAAACTTATTGGTCCAAGAGCAGATCCCCATAATTTTGTGGTTAATTTCCAGTCATATTTTTTATAGTTAATGAAGAAATGTTCTATATAAGTGAATATCGTTGGGTATAAACTCTCTGGGATGTTAGAGAAGTTTGGCTGTATTGCTTTAAAATTTAAGTATTTTGCTCCAAATGTAAAGAATATAAAAAGTGCACCGCTTGCGTAAAAGCAGAATCCACCTAGTAAGGTAATTATTACTAAGCCTATTACAATATTACGAAAGGTGCGCATAATTCTGAATAAAAACTCTACTTTTATAATATATAATTATTATTAGTATATTATTAATTGATAGTTTTACAAGGAAAATTTGTAATAAATTTACATTTGTTGTCATTTAAGTGCTTTGGTAATTGTCATCACAGGCTTAAGTCGTTGTCATCCCGGTATAAATCATTATCAAAAGAAAAAGTATTGTCATCCCAGTCCTGTAAGGGCATGGGATCCTTTGAGGCATTAGAAAATGTTCTGATGAGATCCTACGCTTCGCTAGGATGACAAAATATTAATATTAGGACAGCAATGTTTTTTGTATTGCCATTTCACAATTCAACTCCTATTTATTCTTTCCAGAATAGTTTGTAGCTTCCTTAGTCATGGTAATATTATGGACATGGCTTTCTTTTAATCCAGCATTTGTAATACGAATCATTTTTGAATTTTGTTGCATCTTCTTGATTGTATCATTTCCAGTATAGCCCATCGAAGAGCAGAGACCACCACGAATATTATGAATTATTTCCTTTGCTTTGCCGCGCATTGGAACCATTCCTTCTACACCCTCTGGTACAAATTTAGATGTTTGATTGATGTGACCTTGGGAATATCTATCAGCAGAACCTTTGCTCATCGCACCAACAGATCCCATTCCACGATATGTTTTATAGCTTCTACCTTCATAAATGATAACATCACCAGAGCTTTCTTCACAAGCAGCAAGCATAGATCCTATCATCACACAATCAGCGCCAGCAGCAATAGCTTTTGCGACATCTCCTGAGAATTTTATTCCTCCATCCGCAATAAGAGCAACATCGCTTTTTAATTCCGTAATTGCTCTTCTAACTTCCATAATCGCAGTTAATTGTGGAACGCCAACGCCAGTTACAATTCTTGTTGTACAAATAGAACCTGGTCCTATTCCAACTTTTATAGCATCTGCTCCTGCTTCTATTAGCATTTTTGCTGCATCATAAGTTGCTATATTTCCAGCAATAACCTGCAATTTTGGATATGATTTTTTTAAATTTTTCAAAGAATCAACAATATTTTTTGAATGGCCATGAGCTGCATCTAAAACAATAAAATCAGGCTCTTCTGCAAGCAAAAGCTCTATATAATTTTGATAATTAACGCCGATTGCCACACCAACCATCGGCCTTCCTTTCGCATCAGCACTAAAATTATCGAGATTATTGATTCTTTGCATGTCTGACATTGTGATAATTCCTACGCAATGAAATTCATCATCAACAACAATCAATCTTTCAATTTTATGGGCATGCATTATATCTGTTGCTTGATCGTATGTAATATCGCTTTTAACTGTAATAAGGTCTTTGTCTTTCATGACGTTTTTAACAACCTGGTTATGATTTTTCGCAAATCTCAAATCTCTATTTGTCAAAATTCCAAGCAATTTATTATTTTCGTCGGTGATAGGAACTCCAGAATAATTAAAATCCGCCATCATGGACATAGCTTCTGCAATTGTAGCATCTGGGCGAATCGTAATCGGATCAATAATAAAATTATTATATCTTTTTACTTTACGAATCTCTTTTGCTAAAACCTCAGGAGGAAGGTTTTTATGCAAAACTCCAACTCCACCTTCAATTGCCATTGCTATAGCCATTTTAGATTCGGTAACGGTATCCATTGGAGATGAAATAATCGGAGTTCGGAGTTTTAGACTGCGCGTGAGTTTTGTATTTAAAGAAACTGAACTTGGTAAGCACTCCGAGTACGATGGAACAAGCAAAACATCATCAAATGTTAAGCCTTCATTTATAATTTTTGACATTATTAATTATTTTCTAACTACTTATCTAAGTATAAATAATTGTTAAAATTTGTCAATTTATTGAGTGAAATAATCGTGTTTTCCTGTTTCATTATAAAATTATTTTAATTGTAAATTTGTATTAAAAGATATTTTTTTAATACTAGAATGAAAGGTTCTTGTCATCCTAGCTCTGTACTTGTTAAGAGCGTATGATCTTCATCAGGATATTCCTCATACCTTATAGAATCCCATGTCCTTTTCAGGACTGGGATGATAGTAAAATAATATTGTCTCCTATACACGAGTCTTTGTCATCTCAGACTACGGAGTAGGCGTGAGATCTTGTCAGGATTGAGGAATGCAGACTGTAAGGATCCCGCGTGCTAAAGGCATTGGGATGACAGGGGCCACATATTGTCATCCTAGCGAAGCGTAGGATCTCATCAGGACATTTCTAATGCATTGTAAGATTCCACGTTGCTAACAAGTACGCAACTGGAATGACAATTTCTTTTCTACGGAAAACCATAGATGTCATCCTAGTTTAATACTTGTTATTAAACGTAGGATCCCAGTAGAACATTTCTAATGCCTCAAAGGATCCCATGTCCTTACAGGACTGGGATGACAGGCTAAAAAGCATTGGAATGACAACAAACTACTATTACAACTATTTACCAATAAGCTTTCTCAAAACTTTCTGCAAAACGCCACCAGCTAACAATGTTTCAAGCTCAACTTCAGTGTCAATTCTAGCTAATAATTCTACTATCTTTTGACTACCATCAGCTTTCTTAATAACACATCTCACGATTTGTTTAGGTTTTGTGATTTTGTCCAAATCTATTATGTCAATCACATCATCACCTTCGATTCCCTCTCTCGTTTCTCCTTCTTTAAAAGTCAATGGAATAACTCCCATGCCAACTAAATTTGAACGATGAATTCTTTCAAAACTTTCAGCAATTACAGCTTTTACCCCAAGCAAATTCGTTCCTTTTGCTGCCCAATCTCTACTTGAACCACTGCCATATTCTTTACCAGCGAAAATCACTAAAGGAATACCTTCGCTTTTGTACAACATCGCAGCATCGAAAATTGACATCTCAGTTTTATCTGGATAGTGGTAGGTAAATCCACCAACTAGTGGAGTAACTATTTCATTCTTCAAACGAACATTTGCAAAAGTTCCACGAACCATAACATCGTGATTTCCTCTTCTAGAACCATAAGAATTGAAATTATCCTTATCAATTCCTTTCGATTTTAAATAAACACCTGCTGGACTTGTTTCTTTGATATTTCCAGCTGGAGAAATATGATCTGTAGTGATACTATCTCCAAAAAGACCTAAAATCCTTGCATTATTTATATTTCTTAAATTACTCAAAACAACTGAATTACCAAAATTTTCAAAGTATGGTGGATTTTTTATATAGGTACTTAGATTATTCCAAGAATAGGTTTCACTACCTTCTAAATCAATTTCTTGCCATTTTTTTTCACCATCAAAAATTGTTTCATAATTTTTTTCGAAGAACTCTTTTTTCACAAACTCTTTTGCAATTTCGTTGATTTCTTCTTCTGTAGGCCAAATATCTTTCAAACGAACTTCTTTTCCTTCAAAACCAATTCCAATCACATCACTCGACATTTTAAGATTCAAAGTTCCAGCTAAAGCGAAAGCAACAACCAAAGGAGGGGAAGCTAGATAATTCGCTTTGATAAATGGATGAATTCTTCCTTCAAAATTTCTATTTCCGGATAAAACGCCAGCAACGCATAAATCGTTATCCACAATTGTTTCTTCAATTTCGGATTTTAATGGTCCAGAATTTCCAATGCAAGTTGTGCATCCATAACCAACAACATTAAATCCAAGTTCATCAAGATATTTTTGTAAACCAGACTCTTCAAGATATTTTGTTACAACACGAGAACCTGGAGCTAACGAAGTTTTAACCCAAGGTTTTTGATGTAATCCCAATTTTATAGCTTTTTTTGCAACTAAACCAGCTGCAATTAAGACAGAAGGATTTGATGTGTTTGTACAACTTGTAATTGAAGCTAAACCAACATCGCCATGTCTCAATTTAAAATCATATCCTTCAACATGATGTTCGAGATGAGGTTCCGCAGTTTGCAATTCACCACTTGGATCTTGGAATTCAGGATTTTTCTTCGTTGGAGGAAGCTCAA
>JBIKUW010000042.1:0-10030 GCA_044347385.1 Rickettsiales bacterium | reverse complement strand
CTCGAATGTTGTCCCATTTAAGAAGGGACTCTCTCGTTTGACGCAAGCTTTTTAGCGTTCATTTCATTCACTAGTCTAACTCACAATATCGTCGCATTGAGCGACTTGTTCGTTTCAATAAGCGACTCTTGAGCTCTGGCAGGTGACCTCTTTCGCTTTGATAGTGGCGTATGATCTCATCAGAACATTTCTAGTGATTCAAGGGATTCTCGGCCTCATTCTTCCATGAGTAACTCTTACATCGTCCCATTAAGAAGGAACTCTCTCGTTGGTATGCTTTTTCAAAGCTATAATGGCAATTTATAGCAGTATTGTAATAACAAAAGTTTTTTATCGGAGTGAAAATGCATTTTTAGAATGAGTGACTCAACAATCTTCTTTCTTCCCCAATAAATTTAGGTGTTATGAAATCATTTTTTAGTAGTCCATTTTTTTCAATGAAATTACGAATTTTTCCCAGAGCTCTCTCCTGTTTTTGTCTTATTGCTTCGGGAGAAACTCCTTGCAAATCAGCAACTTCTCTCAATTTTAAAGGTTTTTCTGCTATAATTCTGTGGTAGATTATTTCTTTCTCTTCTTGATTTAGAACTTTCTCACAAGCTGTTCTTATACAACTTAGATATTTTACTCTTTCATCACGATCAACAATTAGTTCCTCTGGATTATCACGCTCACAAGCGAGTTGGTCAACAAATTCATTATGCGAATCGGAATCAATCGAAGAATTTAAAGAGCAGTCCTTCATAGATAGGCGCGCTTTCATATTGTTCACATTTTTTATTGATGTGTCGATATCTTCAGCAAGATCAATGATTTCCTCATCAGAATTTGCATTCATCAAATCTTTATATTTACCGAATAGTGTTTTTGTTGTTTTACTAGCTCCCAATTTTACCAGAGAAAAACTATTCATTATAAAATCATACATTTTTGCCCTGATGTGATGAATAGCGTATGTTGCGAGACGACATTGTTTTGAAATATCAAATTTTTTTATAGCTTCGATCAAGCCAAGTGTTCCTTCAGAAATCAAATCCATAATAGGTAGATCGCAGCCTTTATATTTATAATATACGGCCATTTTCACAACCAGTTTTAGATGACTTTGAACAAGAATTTGTCCAGCCTGTCTGTCATTTTCATTATGATGTAGATTCATCAATCTAGTTTCTTCTTCATGCGTTAGCATAGGGAAGTTGGAAATTTTTCGAAGATATTCCTTAAAACTAATTGACACATCTGAGCAATCATTATAATTTGCCAAGTAGTAATTCATATTTTTTACGAAGTTCGTTGAATTATATATAGTGTTATGTTAACAAAAAACAAGTAAAAAATCAAAAAATTTTACTGTTTTAAGTTAAAAACTATAGTAAACCAACAATACGCTCTAATCCACCAACTATGAGATCATCGAGGTGTGGTTTTGGCGTTATTTTAGCAAACATTGAGTCTGAAACAGTATTATTATTGAGGAATTGTGCAGTATTATCTTGTCGATTATTTAAAAAAGCATCGAAAGCTTGTTTCTCTTGTTTATTTAAAAGCAAATTAGTTTCAATTTTTACTAAATTTGATAGATCAACAATAGTGTTAAACAAAAAGAATATTGACATAATTCCAACTGCAACAGCAGCACAAATCAATAATGTATTATTATTAGTAATAAATTCTGGAAGAACATGAATACCAAGAATATTACTATTGCCTTGGAATGTTTGAACTAAATCCATGATTGCAAGAGAGAGAAGAGCTCCAAGGACAACTCTATTAACAACAAAGCCAATAGCACCAAGGAATTTTCTAACCCCGTAATTATCATGACCGCCTTTTTGGAATATAGATCTACATGATGTAGATGTTTCTTTCTCTGGTATAATAAGACTATTCAATGGATTGAAAATGCTATTTCGCGGACTAATTGTTATTTTTGATTGAAAGTATGATATATCAATGCGTTTAATTAATCTCATGCATGCAATTGATTTCATTAAATGCAAACATGCAAAGTAAACAAGTAATCCAAATACAATTCCGAATATTACTTTATTATTTTTAATACTATTCATTAAATCTGGATTGATGAATGTATCAACGAATTTATAGGTTTTTTGATTTCTCAATTCCTTCAGCATCATGATGAAAAAAATCGATGATGCTATATAAAATGCTAAATGAGCTAGAAAATCGAGACCTCTTTTTCCTCTATGATATATATACCTTGTTCTTGGTGAGAACTTCATGGTTTCCTTGTTAAATTAAGTTAATATAATATTAACTTAATTTGTGAAAGACGTCAATGGTTTATTTAGAGTACTATTTTAGTGTTAAAATTTTCGCATATAATTCAGTTTTTGAAAATTCTTTATTTTTTTTGATTTCTGGTAATTTCTCATAAATTTTTTCTATTATATCTTTTGTTGAGAGGTTTTGTTCGATCGATAATTCCATGATTTCCTGAACTTTATCATTATAATCAATTTCTGAGTTTGGATTATTTTGATTATCCAAAACGATTATATATTCACCTCGTATTTTGTCCTTTAATTTTAATTTTGATAGAACTTCTGGAATAGTGCCTCGAATATTTTCCTCATAAAATTTTGTTATTTCTTTGCTGATAGAGATATTAATTTGTTCGCCAAATATTTCAATGAATAATTCTAATGTATTAATTAATCTATGTGGTGATTCGAAAAAAATTAATAATGATGAAATGTTAATTAATTTCTGCAATATTATTTTTGATTTTGCTTCCATCCTTGGTAAAAATCCGTGAAAATAAAAATTGCTGCATCCGAAGCTCGAAAGAGTTAAAGCGGATAGCAGAGATGATGGTCCAGGTACAGAAAAAAGATTTGTATCCCGACAGACAACATATTTTATTATTTTGTAACCTGGATCTGAAATGAGTGGAGTACCTGCGTCCGACACAAGTGCTACACTTTTATCTGAATTTAGTATATCACAAATTTTGTCTAAATGTCTAGATGGCATGTCATCATTATAGTGTAGAATTTTTGCGTCTATTTGGTAATAATGCAATAATTTTTTAGTTACTTCATGACTTTCGCAAATGATATAGTCAACTGATCTTAAAATTTTAATTGCTCGAATTGTGATGTCCTCAATATTTCCTATTGGTGTTGAGACGATATATAGTCCAGATTGAATATTTTCTATTTTGTCATTATTTGCAAATGATTGATAATTAAAAATCATGCTAAGAAATGTTTAATAATATTTTCTATATTACTAGGGTTTTTAAAAAAATAAATAAATTAAATTTTTTGCTTTTTGATTGAGATGTTGCTGTCTAAGGTTTGATGAAGATAAATTAGAACTTTAGCAAAAAAATACTCCAAATAATATGAGAATTTTTCATTAATTAGTACTTTATGTTATTATCATTAATAAATTGTCAAATTATATTAATTTATTTATTATGAATATATCACCAATATCTAGTATATTAATTTTGATTCTTGTATTGACTGTGATTGTATATTTAATTATTTTTAATGTGAGTAAAAAACGTAAATTAGAAAATCATGGAGATGAGGAAAGAAGAAAGCAAATATCAAATTTTCAAGAAAAGAGTTTTGAGGATGATTATGCATCATGTTGTAGAAGTATGTATAAAGAGAGGTATGGTTGGTGGGATGCAAATACAATTTTCTCGAATGTTGTGTTTTTTGATGAAATAACAAAAAAATATAATAACTATAATATAAATTATATTGGTGTTGGAAGGAGAGTTCCAAGTAATTATCGTCCAAGAGATGTGTTATCGAAAGCAGTTGAGAAAAATCTTTATATTATGAGAGATGTAAATCACATTTATTCAATTTTGTATTCTAAAAAAGAAAAAAAGTATTTGATTAAAGATAGTATGGGTTTTTATGGTGGAGATTTTGTAAATAACTTTCCCAAAGGTGTTAAAGATGTGAAATGTTTGAGAGATGTGAGTGTTGTAAAGCAATCTGATGCTTCGTCATGTGGTCCCTTTACATTTTTTAATTTGTTTCGAGAGCATTTTAAGAAATTAGGTGTGAATGTTGAAAATGGCTCCTATGCAAACAAGGTTCAAACGCAGCAAATTCAAATAATAAGTTTGAGTTTTAAATTACTCCGTGAGTTTATAGAGTATGAGTTTAAAAATATATACCCTACACTATGCAATGATATTGTTGGTACTTTTTTAAATGGAGGGAGTGCAATGAATTTAATTGTTGAATGGCAGAAAAATTTGTTGGACAGATGTCTTAGTGCAAAGAGTTCAGATGAGTTTCAAAATGCATTTGATGATTATCAAGAGGAAATAAAGTATTATTTTTTCGAGCAGTTGCTTTCAGTCTGCCCCTATCAAGAAAGTGATTCTATCATTGACAATGATAGTAGTGACTCTGTTATTGATAATGAGAAATTGGAAGATATAACGGAATTTTGTGAAAATTATAGAAATAAGAGAGTGGGCAATTCAATTGTTTATGATGGTAGTAATGTAAATGAGATTATGGTTTAAATTTTAATAAAGATTCATAAAAATGATGTTTCGATTTAGAGAAGAAAATAGTTATTATCAGTGTAAGTTTATTTAACTAAAAAGAGAAAATGATTTTACACATGATAGATAATTTGGTAGATCTTGAAAATACAATTCAAGATGGAGATTTAGTTGTTGAGTTTTATGCTACTTGGTGTGGTGCATGTAAGAATGCAGCTCCAGTGTACGAAAAAATTTCAAATGAACATGATAATATAGAGTTTTATAAAATAGACATTGACACAAATAGATCAGCGATAAAAAAATTAGGTATTAAGTCATTGCCAACTTTTGTATTTTATCATGATGGTGAGAAAATTGATGAGGTGATTGGTATGAATAAAAATCAATTGGAAGAAATAATTAAAAGTTATGCATAATAGGCTTTTAGTTTTTAATATTTAAAGCAAATAATACTAATTTAATTTTTAATTAATGATGTTGAGATTGCTTGCATAAGAACATATGTTAAAATAATTTTTTAGAGAATAAAGAATTGTTTTATGCAGGATAAAATACTTGATTTTAAGATTGATTTAAATAAATCATATATGGGACAAGATCCATTTATGATTGTTTTTCATTATACAGTTACTTCTTTTCAATGTACACTTGACCTTTTTCAGGAAAGCATAAAAAATGATAAATTAGGCGCGCAATATCTATTAAATACGAATGGTGATGTTTATCAATTATTGAATGACAATGTTGTTGTGAAGCATGCAGGGGTTAGCTATTGGGATGGATTTACTGAATTGAATAAATATGCTATAGGAATTGAGAATGTTAACTATGGATGGAGTGATGAAAATTTTGGAGAGGGTGTGAAAGTAGAAGGGTCTCATAATTTTTGGTATTCTTTTCCAGAGGAGCAAGTTGATTCATTGACTAATTTAACAGCAGATTTAATTGAGAAATATCATATAAAACCTTATAACATTCTTGGTCACTCAGACATAGCGATTCCAGCTGGAAGGAAGCAAGATCCAGGTGTATTATTTCCTTGGGAGAAATTTGCTGATAATGGAATAGGGCTTTGGTATAATACGAATGTTCATTGTTCATCTAGCGGGAAAATTGATATTAAGAATTTTTCTAGTGATGAGTTGAAGAGTTTGTTTGTAAGTAAATTAGTTGAATTGGGCTATGGAGATCCAAAATATGTTCAAGATCCGGATAATAAACCGTATGGAATAAAATTTACAGATAATGATGTATTGATTAATAGAAATATTGATGAGTTGATCAAGAATTATAATATGCATTATAGGCAGGATAAGGGATTATCCTTTGAAATAGATGGACGTGATTTTGATATTATAAATTCTTTGCTTTGTATTGAAAACGTTGCGAAGTATAATGATTTATCTATGAATCAATTGGCAGAGTTATATAAAACAGAGAATGCAGATTATTTGCAAGAGAATCATTTGTTAGACAACATACCAATTGGGAACTTGGTGTTTGAGTAATTGTTAAAATTTATTACTTGATTTCATTAGAAGCTGCTATAATTCTTGGAATGCATGGATTATTAATTATTGTATGCAATATTTGAAAAAATTTTACATAGTGATGAATTCTTCTTTGATTTTTCTTTCTAATATGTCGGTGAGATTCTCTAAGATTAAAGTTGTGTTTTTATTTACGCCCAGTTCTTTAATTTGCTTGTGAAGTTCATTGCAAAAAATCATTGAAATAATAGGGTGAACTTTGTTTGTAATTTGATTGATATTTAATTGAAATTTTTTATTTTTTTCTAAAGTTTTGAATAGAAGGACCGAAAATATCATCACAGTACCTTTTTTCATTTTTTTGTTTTTATTAATTAGATTATTAATTGTGTTGAAGATGTCGAGGAGGCTGTATTTTGCTTCTGTCTCTTTTAGATACGATATGCCGCTTGCTTCACAAAGCATTTCCTCATAAATTGTGAGGGAGATAACAAGGTTTGAACAGGTTTTGATGTCTATGCTTAGCTCTTCGAGGTCATTAAGGTACTCATTTTTTTCAATTTCTGAGCTGAGATTTTCATGCCAAGAGTAGATCGAGTTATTTAATCTATTATATAAGTCTTCAAAAGTGAGGTCTCCATCATCAGTTTCATTTATGTTCTCTAGACTTGTTATAGTAAAACTCGACATTTAAATTACTTAGAAATTAATTAAAAAATCGTTAATCGTTACAAAGATTTTATATTTTACTATTATTAAAGTCAATAATATTTCATGAATACAACTAATAATTGTGTATCAAAGTGTTATATTTTTAATAGAAAATATTATTTTGTTACATAATTTAAAGATTTATAGATTAATGATATTGATAAAGTTATTAAAACTGTTGTAGAATTGTTTATAAAAATATATATGTATAAAATATTTAAAATATATGATGAAAATTGCTGTTTTCCCTGGCACATTTGATCCTGTGACTCATGGGCATTTTGATATAATGTGTCGTGCTTCAAAGATTGTTGATAAACTGATTATTGGGATAGCTTCTAGTAATAGAAAAAATCCAATATTTTCCGAAGATGAGAGAATGGAAATGATTAATCAACAAATAAAAAATCGTCCGGAATTGAAAAATGTTGAGGTGAAGATTTTTCATGGACTTTTGGTTGATTTTATGAAAAAAGAGGGTGCAAAGATAAATATTCGTGGATTGAGAGTTGCATCAGATTTTACGTATGAATTTCAGATGAGCTGCATAAATAAAAAATTGGATAATGATATTGAGACTATTTTTCTTGCAGCTATTGAGGAGAATCAATTTATCTCTTCTACTTTTGTGAAGGAAGTTGCTGCTTTAGGTGGTGACATTAAAAAATTTTTACCGAAGGAGATAGCAGAATTATTGTTGAAAAAGATGCTTTTATTAAATAATTAGATAAATTGTAATTCGCGATCTATTGCTTGCATATAACAATCTATTTTTTTAAAAAAAACTGAATTATAATGATTGCATATAACATATCTCGTGATTTATAATGAAAATTAGTAAAATTTTTTTAATATTAACTTTTTTGGTATTATTTATGTCTAATGGAAATGCAAACAACAACCCTAAAGTTTTTTTTGATGTTACAGCTGATGGCTCTCCACTTGGAAGAATAACAATGGAATTATTTGCTGATGTAACTCCTAAAACTGCTGAGAACTTCAGAGCTTTATGTACTGGGGAAAAAGGAACAGGGAAATCTGGTAAGCCACTTCATTATAAAGGTTCGGTATTTCACAGAGTGATTCCGCAATTTATGCTTCAAGGTGGTGATTTTACTGCTGGCAATGGAACTGGCGGTGAATCTATATATGGTACAAAATTTGCAGATGAGAACTTTAAATTAAAGCACAACAAACCTGGACTTTTATCAATGGCGAATGCTGGACCTGGAACAAATGGTTCTCAGTTTTTCATTACAACTGTTGAGACTCCTTGGTTAGATGGAAAGCATGTAGTTTTTGGTGAAGTGACGAGTGGAATGGATGTTGTGAAAAAGATTGAAGCTTTAGGTTCGCAAAGCGGCAAAACTAGCAAAAAAGTTGTTATAGCTGATTGTGGTCAATTATCATAAATTGTTTTTGCAGATGTTTGATTCTAATTTTTTTATTCATTAGAATCAAATAGAAATTTGTAACTAACTTCTCTAGCTAGATGTGCAAGCTATTAGGTCCGAAAGTCCCAATAGTGTGAGATCCTGGATGGAAGTAATTACTTGTTAGGAGATGGCAGCAAGAAGATACATCATCTAAGCTGGTTTTCATAATATCTCTTCCTAGGTGATCAGTGCCGCATATTGGATTTAGGAAGAAGTTAAGTCCTTGAGTGTTTAGATCAGTAACATTTAATGGGAAATTTTCACTTCCATCGTTGTTAACACCATTACCTAATATTAAAGGCGAGTTAGGGTTTACTGTAGTTTTTGGTGTAAATGTTAAATATGATTGGTCAATAGAAGACTGATACGAAACATCAAAATTAATATAATTATAATTGATTGCGTTATCAGCTCCACAAGTGAATGTGATTCCGTTAGTTTGAGCTGGAGTTACAGGAATAGTTAAAGTTCCATCGACAGCTGGTAATGAAGCTATTCGAACATCATGGCAGTCACCAGGGTTTCCACCATTAGCTAGAAGTTGATTGATGTCTATATAGCAAGGTGCAATATTTTCTAGATTATCGCTAATTGTGCTACAACTTGCATTATCAACAATTATATTACACTCTCCATTTATAAAGAAGCTTTTGATTGAAGTAATAGCTTGTCCTGGAAAAACTGACCCCGTGTAGCAAACATTATTTTGGTCGCATCTAGCAGCATCAAAAATTATTTGCGCAGCTATATCGCAAGAAGCTTGATCAGTGACGTTGTTTGAGCTGCCCTGGTAGCCAGTAACATCTTCTATTAGGCAGCCATTGAAAGTTTGTGGCGTGGTATTTTTCCTGGGGTTGTTGTGTTTAACGTGTTCAAGTTAAGTTGTACACTCGAGCCAGCTCCTGCGATTCCAGGGATATTAACTATAGGACCTAATGGGTTTGATGAGTGTCCATAAAGTGATAAAATGTATCTTGAGAGCATGTGAAACCTACAAATAGTGGAGAAAATTTATCTTAGTCAAGATATGTATTGGGGGTTAATATTGAATTAAGTGATGTGTTAGAAAATATTTATTTTTTAGCAAGATCATAAATTTTGAATGCATAATTTTTATGTTATTAGAGGTTTGTATTGTCTGTTGTATGGAATTATATTTTTGCTATTAAATTAATGTTTTGCGTTAGGGAAAAATTAAGATGTTTATTTTTCTGGAGTAGATTTTTGCTTCCATCGATTTTTTTAAAAAATATAATAGTTTATATAAAATTTATTTTTGTTTTTTATGATAAACACAGGTGTTTTTCTAGATCTAACTGTTGACAGTGAATTGATTGGGAGAGTAGAGTTAGAGTTATTTGATGATATAGTTCCAAAAACAGTAGAAAATTTCAAAGTACTTTGTTATGGTAATGATGAAATAGACAGTCGTTATGATGGATGTCCCGTTCACAGAGTTATACCAAATTTTATGATGCAATCTGGCGATTTTATTTTTGGAAATGGTTTTGGTGGTGAATCAATTTATGGTGGAAAGTTTAATGATGAAAATTTTCAATTAAAACACGATAAACCTGGACTTTTATCAATGGCGAATTCTGGACCGAACACAAATAGCTCCCAATTTTTTATAACTTTTGTAGAAACTCCATGGTTGGATGGAAAGCATGTAGTTTTCGGTGAAGTGACGAGTGGAATGGATGTGTTAGCAGAGGTTGAAAAACTTGGTTCTCAATCTGGAAGGACAAAAGGAGACATTAGAATTGGAAAATGTGGTTTGATTGAAAATACATAGTTTAATAATTTTCAATGAAGTTAATTTTTGGATCTTCAATATAATCCTTGCTTATAACAATTGAGTTTTTGTTGAATTTACTATGTAG
>JBIKUW010000109.1:0-3772 GCA_044347385.1 Rickettsiales bacterium | reverse complement strand
AGTTCTCTGATATTATAGAATGTGGTATCACCATCTTTTTCTAAAGCTTTTCCAGGGAAAGTTTTTTTGAGATTATAATATAGGGATGCTGCGAATGGCACTGTTCCCCATGAATCTGTTGTTGTGACAACATATTTCTCTTTTACCGATAGATTGTCGAAAATTTTACTTGTATCAATTTCCCATTTATATTTAAAGAGAAGATTGAAGATCTCTTTTAAAAATATACCGTGAGTTACTTCGATTAATTTTTCAATGCTGGAGTATGGTTTATAGTCAATGAACATTCCAAATTGATAATCTTTGCCATCATGAATGATTTGTGCAGCGATCGCACCACCAAAGCAATAGCCCAAAAGTATCATATTTTCTGTTTTCCATCCATCATCAATATGTTGTTTTATGATTTGCTCAAAGTTTAAGATGATCTCTTGTATATTATCTGCTTTTTCTGGGTAGACGAAAACCACTGTTTTTTCTATATCCTCTTTAATGTTTAGAGTTTCGATATTGAGAAGATTTTCTTTCTTATCAACAAAATCACCTGGGATAAAGAATAGAATTTTTTTATTTTCAGTTTCTTGGTAGTTTGTATTTTTGACTATAAAGTATGAAGGGTTTTTGTCTTCTAAAATTGTTGAAGCAGGACATATTAAATGATAGATATTATTATTTAATATAATGTATGCTATGAATAGCAGTGCTAATGTAAAAAATAAGATTGATTTCATATAATACCCGCGCAAGTATGAACTTATAACATTTTAATAGTTAAAAAGGAGATAAAATCCTTTCTTTTTTATTATTTTATATGTTGCGCAGTAATTTATGTAAGCAAATAATTATTTACTTACTTTTTATTTTTCTTGTGAGTTACTTCTGTTTCTTGACTTATTATTTTTATTCCCAAGACCAGAAAATTCAAATTTTTGATTGCCAACTTGAATTTTTAGATTATCGCATTGCATTGCACCACTTTCTATTAATCTGTTTGCTTGTTCTTGATTTTCTTCTTCTGATTGAGAGGTTGATAAAAGTATTTGATTATTATGATTATTATTTTGATTGATGTGAGAGGAATTTTGATTGCTTGCAGCTTTTCCTTGATTGTGTTGTTCGTGCATGATGTTGAAAAGTTTAGCTATGTCTTCAATGTTTTGATTTAGTATGGTGCCTAGAATGTCTTTATCGCTTTGATCTAATATAGTGTTTGAAATTTCTTCCATGCTTTCATCTATGCTTTGTTCGTTTATGGCAAGTGAATGATTGACGATATATTGCGATGTATCAAGTTCATTTAATTCTATGATTTCCACTAACTCTACTAGGTCGTTATTTAAATTATCATGGCATTGGTGCTTTTTGACACTGCATATTGCTATTATATCGTTGATAGTGAAATTTATACTCGATATTATCAAATCCATTTTATCATTTTGTTGAAACATTGGATTTTTTTCTTTCAATATCTGGTAGGAGTTTGACATATATAATCCAAGAAATCCCAGGTATTGTTCTAGTACACTTCTAAATTGTAAAAAATCTAAGCAGTCTTTTCCGTTTTTTGTTTCTAAAATTTCTAGTTGACTTATTTGTTTTAGAATATCATTGCGCTCTTCTTTTATTTTTTCAGATACTCCTTTTATTAAAGATGAGTCACTTGATCTAAGTTGTTCTTTAAATTTATCCAATATACCTAAATATTTTTCTAACCGACCTTCTATATTTAGCTTTTCGATTGCATCAGATTCCTGGTATAATTCATTAGAATTGGAGTTAATGAAAATTCCAGGATTTTGTATTTTAAGGATAAAATCAATTGTTTGAAGAAATTCTAGTCCATATACCATTCTACAAAATTCTTCCTCAGGAGTGGAGTTGTATAGTGGCGCGTATGATGCGTTTTCAAGTGTGCTGTTTATATCTGTGTTTGTTATATTGGATTGCCTTTCTTTATAAATTTCTATCTCTTTTTTTATATTAGAGTGTTTAGATTTGCAAGTTTCTATTTCTTGTTCCAATTTTGATATTTTGCCTTTTTTTAAAATTATATCATTTTCTAACTTCGAATTTTCATTGTTAAATGTTGAGGTTTTCTCATCTATTGATTTCTTTTTATTGTTTAAATTTTTGATCTTTTCAGGATTGTGTTTTGATAAGACATTTATTTTCTCCTGTGTGATTTTTTTCTCATCATTGATATTTTGTATGTTATCGTTTATTTTTTTTATTCTATTTTTAATTTCCGTAATTTCATGATCAAGATCATTTTGTTTTTTTTGAAAATTATTTAATTCAATTTCTAGAGACTCTTTTTGTTCGAATAGTTTTGCTTTTTCCTTCCAAAGAGTATCGTATTTTGCTTGAAGATCATCGACTTCTTTTTGTATCTTCTTTTTTTCTTTATTTTTTATATGTTGCGTTGTTCTTTCGCTATTGTCTCCTTTGAAAGTTTTATGTCTAGCATTGGAGTTTAATTCTAATTCTACAGTTTCTGCTTCTTCTAAAATTGGTGTGAGTTTTGTTTTGATTTTTTCTATTTCTGTAATGCATTCAGATAATGATTTATCTTTTTCTGGTAAAGATTCTTTCAATACAGATTGTTCCTTTTTTAATGATTTGATTGTTGATTCAAGTTCTGTAACTTTCTTTTTTAATATTGTTAACTCATTGTTTATATTGTTTATCGAGTTTATTGTTTGTTGATCGATATTATTTTCTTTCATTTCATACAAAATTTGCTGTTTGTCTTTTTCAAGATCTGCAATTTTTTTATTATTTTTATTTATTTCTTTTTTATATGTTATTATATTTTCTTGAAAGATACCTATATCTTCCTCTTTGCTGGATATCTTTATATTTAGACCTTCTATTTCTTTTGATAGTTTAACTAATTGTTGTTTGATATTTTTACTTTCTAGATTTTGCTGTTTAGTTATTTTTTTTGGAATTTGATTATTTTTTTCATTATGAATTTTATTTAGTTGTTCTTCAATTTGATTAATAATTTCATTATGCTCAGCTATGCATTCCTTAATCTCTAATATATCTCCTACTATATTTCTTATTACTGCCATATCTGTTATATTTGATGTATCTATCATATTTAGTTTTATTTCTTTTAATTTCTTCGCAGTATGGTCTTTTATGTTTGAAAAGTACTCATCTATACTGCTGAATGTAAGAATTTTAACGAGAATTTGACTAATATTTTCTTGTTTTATTTCATCAATAGTTGATTTATTATGTTGTTTTTTTTTGCTTATTAAATCTCTGGCTTCGAATATGAATTTCGCTGAAATTTCCTCAATATTGTCTTGATAAGTGTTTTTTTTAAAATATTGCGCTGATTGTTTAGATATTTCTAGTGCAGATCTGAATTTTATAATATGTTCATGTATATTTTGTTTATTATCCTCTGCCAACAAATGTTCAATTAGTAAGTTAAATGTAGAGAGGTGAAAAAGTTTGTCAGCAATTTTTTCTGTGACAGACATTATGTCTAGAGATTTGAATGTTATATCTTTTTTTGTGATAGGCATTGTGTCTAGAAATTTGAGTATTGTATTTTCCATATATGAAGATTTTATTATTTAATTATTTTTAATTATAAAGAATTAACATTCATTAATCAAATTTTTAGAAAGAATATTTTCTATCTTCTAATTTTGCTTGAATTATTGTATGATGTTTGATAATTAAAGAATTTTTGAAATATAAATGGCTACTTTACATCCAGATAACAAGAATATATTGCTTTATAATAAAGAAG
>JBIKUW010000028.1:0-13980 GCA_044347385.1 Rickettsiales bacterium | reverse complement strand
TTAACTTGATTTTGTGAAAGTTGTGAGAAGGCATCTTTTAATTTTAGGTAATTATCTTCGATTGAATATAAGCTGTCTGTTAATCCAGAGCCAATCGATGAATCTGGTTCGTAGGCGATAATTATTTCTATTTTTTTATCTTTATTGAGAGATGTAAAGTTTGCTAAATACCCGCAGATTGATTTGATGTATTGTTGATCTTCGCTAAATCTTCTAACGCAGACAATTGTAGTGATATTGCTTTCAATTGCATTACTCATTTTGCTTAGAATAACATCAGGAGTTTCGTGAAAATGTTTTCTTCTTTCTGAATGACCAAGAAGTACGTATTTTATGTTTACATCATTTAACATTTCAACGCTTGTTTCGCCGGTGTAAGGGCCATTTTTTTCAGATGAGCAATTTTGCGCACAAATTTTTAATTTATCTTTATTGAGGTAATTAAAGAAGACATTTGGTGTTGATATGATGATATCTAAATTTTCAAAGATGTGGTTTGTAAAGTATTCTTCTGTTTCGTTGCAATATTTAATCGAGCCGTTCATTTTCCAATTGCAAACTATTACCTTATTCATTATGAATCAAAGAATTAAATTAATTTTTATTTATAAAAAATAATAACATTTGTTTTTTGAAAATCAATGTATATTGTAAATAATTGATAATCTAGTTAGTGCCGTGTTGTTTTTTGTGTTTATGATATTGTTAAAAATTTGATAGTATTATATATAATTAATAACACAATTTGTTTTTACTTGATATGACAAAATTTGCTTTTATAATTTCAGGTTCTAGTGTTTTTGGCGGGACAGAGAATAATGAATTAACACTGGCTTTACTTGCGGTGAAAAAAATGAGAGGTGAGTATACAATTTTTGCGCCCGATATTCAATGTGATTTGGTTGATCCTTTTCACGGAAACTCGTTAAATTCTAAAGGTAATGTGCTATATGAGTCTGCGCGGATAACTCGTGGCGAAGTTATTGATCTAAAGAAATTAAATGTTGATGATTTTGATGTTCTTGTAATGCCAGGAGGTTTTGGTGTTGTGAAAAATTTAAGTAACATACATAAATTTCTTGATAATAAATATGAAAATAATGTTGATCAAATTGAAGTAAATGATTTGGTTGCAACGAAGATTCGTAAGTTTCATGATCATCATAAGACAATTATCGCTCTTTGTATCGCGCCACTTTTAGTTGCTTCTGTGATAAAGAATTGTACATTTACTCTCGGAGGATTGGGAAATAAACCAAAGAATTTTCCAATTTTTATTGACTGCGTTGAATGTGATAAAGATATGGGTTTTTACTTGGATAAAAAGCATAAGATTTATTCAACGCCAGCATTTATGTGGTCTAATGATCTATCTGTGATTTTTCATGGCATTGAAAATGTCTTTAAGGATTTATTTAAAGGAGATTTGAAATAAATATTGAAGAGTTGCGCGAAAGACATTGAATTTTTTTGGTTCTAAGCCAAAGAATGTGATATTAACCCTTTCGAACTCCTTCAACTTTACCCTCACAACCATACTCAACAACATCTGGAACTTCTCTTGAATTAGTATATTCAGTATATTCCTCCATCTCTTTTCTCTTCATAGATCTCTCTTCTATTTCACTCTTTTTATTTAATAACTTTTCTCTTTCTTCTTCTTTTAAGTTTCCGTTCTTTAATTTATCATCAATATCTTTGATTGTGCAATGAATTGCATGTTTTATTCCTATAACTAATCTAGTAAACATCTCATTTTTAACATTTTTCTCTTTTTTGCAAGTAAAATATTTATAAAAATCATTAAATAATTCTTCATTTTTAACAATTCTTTTCCCTAGATTTAGATTTATATCATATAATCCTTCTTGATAATCCAATAAAAAAGTAGTAACTCCATGATTGGAATTTCTAATTGATTGAACAATATAATTTGAATTTTCATCCATTAATGATAATGAATCAAATACTACTTTTAAATCATTCAAATAATCTTGTGATTCAAAATCAGCACTTAAAACAGAGAAATCCATAATATAATTCATCAAATCCTTGAATTGTTCTAACGTACAATCTAATGGTAATTCAAATTTACTTTCTTCATTAAAGTATCCAGAACATTCTTTATCCTTAAGTAAAATATCGTGTATTCTTATTTTAAGAGATTGATTGTTGTTGATGAAATGGTTTGTATGCATTATGAGTGGTATTTTCATTCCACATCCGAAAACACTTTTTAAATCAGTACTGTATCTTTTCAAATAATCTTTTATATTAAAACTCACACCTCTTTCTAAAAAGAGTTTCATCATTTTGATATATTTATCCGAATGACTAAATATACCTAACAATAACATTGATGGTGTCTGCCTCCATCTATCCTCAAGTTCGGTATTCACAACTCTTTCTAAAAGTAAATCTGCTATATCAACATTCCCAAGACTCACTGCCCAATGCAATCCTGAATACTTAATTATCTTGCCTTTTGCATCAACATCAGCCACCATTTCTATTAACGTTTATAATATAGAAGTATAGTGCTCAACACTAAACATACATGCTCTAACAACTGCGTCATGTAGTGGTGTTCGACCATTTATACTTATTGCATTAACATCAGCCCCTTGTTTGATTAAAACTTTTACATCTTTAATTCTTACATCCTTGATAGTATAAAATAATTCGTCATTCAATCTCTGCCGCTCTTCTTTCGATAACACGTTAACTTTATTTTCCATATTAATATTTATTAACTTCTTAATTATATAAAATATATTATAGATTGATTTGTTGAAGGGAGTCAGATTTTTGCTATTAAATTATGTCGCTCCAGGCTTTTATATTGTTATCCTAGTCACATACTTGATGAAGACTTTGTCATCCTAGCCATGTACCTGTTAGTGGCGTAGGATCTCAGCAGGGATTAGGAATGTATTCGAAAAAGACTGAAGGGATCCCACGTGCTAAAGCACTGGGATGACAGGTTTTTGTCTGGAATGACAGGAATTTTATTTTTTTTGTATCACAAACTCATTTCATGTCACCATAATTTGGATTGCTTAGAGACATCGAAGCGCTTTGCTGCTCAGCACTACCTAAGTCTATGTTTTTTGGAACTTCAACATCTTTTCTCATACTATATAATATAGAAGCACAGATCATTAATGCGGCACCAATTACAACTCCTAAACCAACGGTCATTAGAGCCGGAAGAAAAGGAACATCTTTTGAAGCTTCAACAATTCCATAAAACTCTCTTATCTTATCCCCGCAAAGATAAAATAATACTTGGCCTCCAATTCCACCAGCAATTGCTCCCATCCCACCGTATTTAATAAAATTACGAAAACTAAATTTAGCATCCATCTTTTTAGTATCTTTATCTATATAATTATAAAGATATGTCTTATTGTCCTCCCCTTTTTCTTTTTGAGGTCCTAAACCGAAATCTTCAAAATCTAAAACTCGCCAATTGTGATGATCAACTCCATTTGAATCAGTATAAATCTTTGCAATAGGTCGTTTTTCCATATAATCCATCAGAGATCTTGCTACTCTTTCTGCAACAACTCCTCTAGAATCATCCTTCTCAACAATACATGACTGATTATTTGCACTTTTGTTTTTATGCGTCAAAGCATTATTAACGTATTGATCAATTAATGAATAAATCAAATTCATTAATTTTTTTTCTCTTTCTTCTCTGGTATCAGTACTATTGACTATAGCATATATTTTATCCAACAATTTTTGAGATTCATTTTTTGCATACTTTTCATTATTTTCTAAAACATTATTTTGTTCTTTTTCAGATAGGGAATAAAATTGTTTTAAGCCAATAAAAACATATTTCCCTGGAATTTGATTTCCAGAATTATCATGATCAATTTTGTATTTTTCAGATTCGCCATTTATGAAAGCTTGTAAAAAATTTTCTCCATTAAGCTTTTTTAATTTTCCAGTTGGATGTCCTGTTAATTCTTTATAATGAGTAATTTCATACTTTGATAAATTTAAAGCTCCAACTTTTGGAATCTTAGAAAAGAAATATTTGGAAATAAAGGTTGATAAGCTGATACCAACTCCAAGTATAATTAATCCAACTAATAAAAATCCAATTGATGTGCCAATCATCCCAGTTGCATATCCAGCAACTAATAAACCACCAACAACTAAACACGCTATTCCGGCAGTTGTTAATTTATTTCGCCTAATTGTCTCTACCCAACCGTTTTTTGCCATATCATTATTTATTTCAATTTTAAATATTATAATATATAAATATAAAAATTTACTAATTAATTATTGAAATTTTGTAGTAGTTATGAATAAAAAATATATAATAATCTGAAATATTGAAATTTTTTTATATGAATGCAAGTAAATTATTATTAAAGATTGCGCCTACATTGCTCTCAACTACTTTAACTATCGGAGTGACTGCTATCTTTATGCGGAATCAGACAATTTCATCAAGTGAAAAACCAATGATGCATGGATGCCCGCATAGAAATAGTGCTGTAAATGACTTCAACAAAGATGGATACAAGGTGAAAACTGATGGCGATGAAAAGCAACCAAGTAAACAAATTGAATATGATAAATTTTTCACTTATTTTAAACTTTTAGGACCTGGTAGTTTTAATAGTTAATATATTTACTAGAAATTCTAGATTAGTCTTTTTGAACTTCTTTAATTTTCTTACCAATATCATAAAACTTAATAGAATGTGAAACTGGAGAAAATTCAACAAAATCACTCATTTCTTTTCTTATATCAGTTAATTTTGTCGATTTATAGTTACCCCTGTCAATTGCATCTAAAATTCTTATAACTAACTCAACAAATTTCTCATTTCTAGCATTTTCATCTTTATTACAAGTAAAATATTTATAAAAATCACTCGATAGCTCTTTGTTTCTAACAATTCTTTCTCCTAATTTTTTAAAAGCTACAGTTTCATGATAGTCAAGTAGAAAAGTAGTCATACTGTGATTAGAATTTCTCAGTGATTGAACAATTTGATCCGAATTTTTACTTATAAATAATAATGAATCAAATACCTCTTTTAGATCATTAAAATAATTTTGTGATTTGAAATCATCACTTAAGACAGAGTAATCTACAATATAATTCATAAAATTAGTATATTGTTCTAACGTGCAATCTAATGGTAATTCGAATTTACCTTTTTTATTTAAATATATATTGCATTCTTTATCCTCAAGTAAAATATCGTATATTCCTAGGTTTTTAAGAGATTGATTGTTGTTGATGAAGTGATTTGTGTGAATTATAAAGATTATTTTATATTTACACATGGAAAAAATATTATATTGATCCATATAATATGTATCACCAAAATGGCGTTCCATTATAAAATATTCTTTTGCATCAAATTCAGCTCCTTTTTCGAACAATATTTTTATCATTTCGATGTATTTTGTGGAATTAAATCTTGTATCTCTAAACATATTCAACAATAAATACAATGGTGTATTCCCATATGCATCTCGAATTTCAGTTTCTATCCCTTCTTCTAAAAGCAAATTTATTACACTAACATTTCCAACAAGTACTGCGTAATGTAATACTGAAGAGTTTAATGTGTCGTATCGTGCATTAATGTCAACTCCTTGTTTGATTAAAGATTTTATATCATCAATTCTTTCATCCCTGATGGCATCTAATAATCTCGCATTCAACATTTCTTGCTCTTCTTTCGATAACGCGTTGACTTTATTTTCCATATTAATATTTATTAACTTCTTAATTATATAAAATGTATTATAGATTGATTTACTGAAGGGAGTCAAATTTTTGTTGTTTTCTGAAATGTGTTTTTGTTAATTGAAAGGATTGTATATCTTCGCTTTGCAGAAATGATACTATTTTTGCCAATTGAGATTAATCGTATCTTAAAAAAATATGATATAATAGTGTTATTCATTCTACTATAAGTTGTATCGATGAGTTTAAAATTCTTACCATTTCTATTAATTGTTTTATCAATTGGTAGTGCTATAGAGCTTGAGATGTTTACTCCAAGTTTTGTTGATATGTCAAAATTTTTTGGTGTATCTGCAGGAATTATGGGTTGGACTGTGACGTCAAATTTAATAGGATTCGTTATTGGATCATTATTTGTTGGCTTGCTATCTGATTCTTATGGGCGTAAGAAAACGATGTTTTTCGGAAATCTAATTTTGATGCTTGGAGCTTTGGGGTGTGCAATTTCTCCATCAATTAATTTTTTAATTTTTGCTAGATTTATTCAAGGTATTGGAGCTGCGACTGCTGTAGTTTTAGTTCCAGTTGTGATTGCTGATGTATATCAGTTAGATAAGGCGGAAAAGTTTTATAAGATAATGAATTCTATTTTAACGATTTTTACTGCTGCAGCTCCAGTTGTTGGTGGTTTTATAAATGATATATTTGGTTGGAAAATGAATTTTACTATTGTAGCAGTAGTGGAGTTTGTTGCATGGCTGTTATTAATCCTTTTGTTTTCAGAAACTAAGAAAGATGCATATAAAAAATTTCATATAGTTACTATGCTTAAAGATTTTAAAATAGTTCTTTCTCATCGAATATTTTTATTATCTATGTTTGCTTCAAATTTATTATGGGTTTGCTATTTAGTATTTATTACGTACGCTCCATTTGTTTATATAGAAAGATTTGGAACTACAGCATCAATATATTCTGTGAACTTGCTTATTTTTATAGGTTTCTATTCATTCTCAAGTTTTGTTGCTATGAAAATTAGAACAACGAAGACTTCTTTGTATATTGGTTGTTTTTTAATAATATCTAGTTTTATAATGATGTTTTATTCAAAATCATTTTATTTTATAACATTGAGCGCATGTATAGATTCATTAGGTTCTGCTATTGTGATGCCAGTGATATTTTCTTATTCAATGAGTTTAATACCAGAGCATAAAGGCATATCCTCGTCTGTGAGTATTCTCTTGAGAAATGCATCTATAGCTTTTGGAATTTGGATTACAGGATTAATATATACTGGATCAGTTTATAGTTTCGTCTTACCAATGTTTGTTTTTGCACTTATTTCATCATTGATTATCATCTATTTAATTAAGTCTTCAAATTTAGTAAAAGATAGGGCAAATTCTATTTCTAATTAAGAGTAATGACGCGATAATGCTGCTTTTACTAGATTTTCAGTTGTAGCTTCTTCAAGGCTCTTTTCTTTTATAACTTTTTCTATTAAATCGGATGCAAGATTTTTTCCTATACCGATATTGACTAATGCGCTGATTGCTTCATTCTTATTATTTAACATTTGAATGCTGATAGAAAATTCTTTTGAATCTGATCCTTCAACATTTGATTTTAGACTAAATTCATAGCATTCTTTAGTAAAGCTTTTATCTCGCGCTAAATTGAAGATGATTTTTTCCCAAGTTTTTGCTCCTAAACCATTAATTTTGAAAGGATTTTCTTTGTCTTCACCATTTAAAATATGTATTATTTCTTGTGGTTCAAAAAATCCGGAAAGATTGAGTGCGATTTTATCACTCACACCAGAAATATTGCCTATTTTGTTGAACAGAAATTGTTGATACTCGTTCATGAAGCCAAACAAAACTATTTTATCAACTTTGAATTTTGTTTCAATCAAGAGAGATGAATTCTGATTGATTGTGAGTTTATTTAACACATTGTCAGATAGTTGCACCAAGTATCCGACATTGTTGATATTTAGAGTTATAGAATCGTGATGTATTTTCTTGATTGTGCCTGTTAGTTCTGAAAACATATATTTTTGTTAATTTTTAATTTTCTTATCTATTTTTATTTATTCCAGTTTCAATAGTTCCACCGTCTTCAATTTTATGATCATCATTCAAATCAAAAGCTACTTCCTCATTCGTATAATTGATGCATTTTCCTTCTTCTCCGCACATTGTGTAATCGATTAGCAATTTTTTAGTTTTTTGATTGTAATACGAAGTTTTGATTTTTAAAATAATTGTTCCCTTATAAATGTGGTTTACTTTGCTTTTGTCATGCGGATCTGGGTACTCTATTGTTGATTCAGGGAATACAACTTCTAGTTTTGGTTTTTGTTTATCCATAGCATCGTGCTTTTTTAACTCAACATCGAGTGGTATTGTTTTGAGGAATAAAGATTTTCCGATAGATTGTTTTTCATGAGAATAAATTTTCCAACCATCAGGAATAATCATTTTTAAATCAAAAGAAGAAGTATCATTGATTACTCCGCTTCTTTCGATTGATTTGTTT
The DNA here is from genome assembly GCA_044347385.1 of Rickettsiales bacterium. Lineage (GTDB taxonomy): Bacteria > Pseudomonadota > Alphaproteobacteria > Rickettsiales > CAIPFW01 > CAIPFW01. The sequence goes on along the minus strand of JBIKUW010000028.1, from coordinate 5,705 downwards.
ATTTCATTTTCAACAATAAATCTAACTTTTGTCTTTTTCATCGAATCTTCTTCTTTGAATTTGTCTTTTATGTCTTTTTCTGCTTCTTGAATTTTTTCTTTTGCTTTGTGAGCTGTGTCTTTAAATTTCTCTTTTACATCGTGAGCCGCATCATCAATCTTATCACCTATGTCCTTCATATCAGTCTTTACATTGGCAAAAATATCAAAACTATTTATATTTACTAGTAGAGTGAATAATGCTGCAATCTTAAGTGTTTTTTTCATACTTTATTGAAGTAATTTTCAATTATTGTATGTATTGCATTTTGCTTTGTCAAGCATTTTGACCATACAAATATATTAAATTATTAATAAATTTGTTATATGTTTATTAAACTATAAGGTGCAAAAAACAGAAGGATTACTAAAGCTGAAGTTATGACGATGGATATGTATAGGAATAGATAATATTTCTTGAAGTGGTTTTGTTTTTCTTTTTCAATTATATTGATTTCAATAATTTGTTTGTCGAAAAACATATCTGTGATGATAGGTAGGAGGTAGTAGCAGCTCATGATTGTTCCTGAGGCGATAACTCCTAACATAAAATATTCTTTGTTATGTATACAATATAAAATGATGTTGTATTTTCCAATCATGCCAACAGTTGGGGGTATTCCAATGATCGATAGCATTGAGATAAAGAAACATGCACCGATTATTGGCTCTGTTTTTCCAATTCCGTTAATTTCATCTATTCGTTTAATTTTATACTTTAGATAGAGAAATCCCGCGATGAAAAACATATTTATTTTTGTTACTGCATGCGCTATCAATTGCAAGATTAGAACTTTTGGCATTCCATCATGAAATGAAAAGATTATCATGACCATATATCCAAGTTGCCCAATTGTTGAGTATGCAAGTACTTTTTTGACTTCTACCTTTTTTAATGCCATGATAGATGCATATATTGCCGAAAATCCAGCGATATATTTTGGAATTGAAAAAGCAATTTCATGAGATTTTGATAAATCTTCTAAGAATTTGATTCCAAAGATATAAATTATTATATATAGTAATGCGATAATTCCTGATTTTACAACTGCAACTGCATGCAATAATGCACTCACGGGTGTATGAGCGATCATTGCTTTTGGTAGCCAGAAGTGTAGAGGAATCGTTGCTGCTTTTGCGCATCCGTATAAAAATAGGAATAATAGAGTGAGGGTAATTTGCCAATTGATTTGCATATCTGGAAAGATGTTCAATATCCCGTTGTCCATGAATCTAAATGATCCAGTGAATGAGTATATTGCTACAATTCCAATGAGAAATAGAGAGGACGATGAGACCAAAAGTGTTTTGATGTAGATGCCACCAGCAATTTGAGATTCATAGCATTTATCGAAAGAGACTAGAAAATATGTAATGAGAGTGAGAGCTTCATAAAAAATGAAGAGAGTGATAAGATTTCCACTTGATCCAATAAGGACGACGCAGCATATTGATGCAAATATCAAACTCATAAAGTTTGAGAAGTGTATTCTTTTTATTTTTAGATATCCAATTGAATATATATTATTTAATAGCCATAAAGTTCCAACCATTAGAATAAATAGTTGAGAAATTTTTGTGAAGATGAATTTGATTTCGAAGATATTGAAAAAGCTAAACCAAGAAAGCTCTATATTGTGATTTGGGCTTTCGTTTGTGATTTGAAATATGAATAGAAGTGGAATTAAAATCGCGGTTATATATTGAATGAGAGGTGTTTCCTTTGATATTTGTAGCAATACTATTCCCAACATTGGAATGAGAAAAAGTTTGTTGATGAAATTTATATTTGAAATAAAATCAATAATCTCTAGCATTATCTTTAATTTTTTTTAAAATTATTTTATATGGTAATCGAATTATTTCAAACATTTAATGCAAAATTTTCTGCATTTCACCAATATTTAATTTCTTATTTTGATATTATTTATGCATGAAGTAATATAATTGATGGACTGGTGTTAATATATAGTTAATAAAACTAATAAATAGATAGAAACAGTAATATGAGCAATAAAGAAAAGAAAAATCAATCTTATGTTGTAAAATTATCTCAAATAGAAACTCCGATTGGCGCAATGAATGTAATAGTTGATAATGATTTCTTGTACCTTCTAGATTTTTTGGATTCAAGGAACGCTGAGAGTAAAATATCAAAGTTGTGTCAAAATCTTGGATGTAGTGTTGAAGATGGGGTTGCGCCAATTACGAAGCTTATTGATGAAGAATTGAGATTGTATTTTCAGGGGAAGCTGAAAAAATTTGAAACACCTTTATATTTATCTGGTAGTAAATTTCAAAAATCAGTTTGGGGAGAATTAATTAGGATTCCATATGGAAAAATGGTAAGTTATTCAGAGCAAGCTAAAAATATTGATAGGGAGAAGAGTTTTAGAGCTGTTGCTAATGCAAATGGGGCGAATAGATTATCAATTATCATTCCATGCCATAGAGTTGTAAGGAATGATGGAAATCTTGGTGGTTATGGTGGTGGGATAGATAGGAAGAAATGGTTGCTCGATCATGAGTTTAGTAATTAGATAGTTGATTTATATATAATTATCAATTAGCTTGTCATTTCGCATATTTTTTTGTATTATGATTTTTTAGCAGAATATTGTTAATTATAAGTGCGATGGTTATTAGACATATAAAGTATAGTGGCATAATAAATAATGAATTACCGTGTACAATACTCATTAAAAAAACATATGTTGCGCCATTGATACAGTATATGAAACCAAATATTGATGTTGCGCGTCCTGGACAATGTCTGTAGTCTTCAAGTCCAAGAAAAAAAGCATTTGGATTTACCATTGCAATTCCCAAGAATGTTATAAATAAATCAAAAAATAGGAGCCATTCAAGGTATGGAATTTTAAGGATAAATTCGTTGATAAAGATTTGTAGGATGAATAGTATTAAACCCAAAAATGCGCAATATATCGAGTAATGTAATATAGTTTTTGGTTTCAAGATATGTTGTAATTTTTTTGAAACATTTCCTCCAACAAAGTTTGCAACTAAAATAAGTAGAAATGTTAAGCTATATTGAGTTTCACTCATTCCTAAAAGTTTTGTAAAATAAAAGCTACCATCTGAATAGTAACTAAAAACGATACCATTGCATGCTGCGATTATTAGTATGGAAGATAGGGTTTTTTTGTTAATCATCATATTTTTTGCCAATACAAATAGTGATATTTTTTTTGTATCGTCAGAATTATGAGGATTTAAATGTATGGTTTCTGGTAATCTCAGTAGAACCCAAAACAATATCAAAATGCCAATAATTAGTAATGCTAGAAAAATATATTTCCATGAAAAGAAATATATAAATAAACCTCCAAGTAGTGGTGAGATTGCTGGAAAACCTAGCCATGCAATTGATAATAATGAGTTTACTTTGGCTAATTCAATCCCATGAAAGATATCTCTAATTATGACTTGTCCTAAGACGCTGCCAGCAGTGCACCCAAATGCTTGAAAAAATCGCATAATTGTAAATGACAGTATGGAACTAGAAGCATAGCAGCCATAAGTAGATATAATGAATATTATGAGACCAGTGATTAATGGTTTTTTTCTACCGAATCTATCAGATATTATTCCCCAGAATAACATAGCGCATGCAAAGCCAAGAAAATAAGATGTCATAGTGAGCATAGCTTGAGATTGTGTAGCATTAAATGTATTTGCAACATCTGGTACAGCAACCACATATACAGTCTCGACAAACAATGATATTCCTACAATGACTAGTATTAGCGATAGTGGTAACATATATTGCAATGAATTTTTATATTTTGATGCACATCATATAACATATTTTGTATTTTCGATAAAGAGATATTTTTAGATAAAAAATAGTTTAATGAGGTTTTTATTTTTTATAATTTTAATAAATTGTAATATTTTATTAATATTGTGACTCATTATATGAAAATTTAGTATTTAGGAAAATTAAATAAAGAATATTCAAGTTTAAGAATAATGTTAAGGAAAAATGTGCTATAATATATTTAATATTTAAATATTTAATTTATGAATTTAAATTTTAGTGATATTGAGTGGAGAAAGTTTCTGAGCGCGAAGTACATAATCTTTTTTTTAGTGATTGTTTTGATTTTATTGAAAGCTTGTACGGGATCGAAGAGTAGTAATGTTGAACAAGTTGATAATCAGAAACCAGCATCGATTTTAGTGAAAAATATAATTCCATCTAAGCATGATGTATCGATTGAATTGACTGGATATATTGAGTCAAAAAATGTTATAAAATTAATTCCACAGACAGATGGAATAGTAAAGGAGATTAATATACAACAGGGATCAAAAGTAAAAGTAGGAGATACTATCTTAGTCCTCGATGAAAGGGAGAAAGTTGCAGAGTTAAAGCGTGCAGAGCAGCTTGTAAAACAAAAGAGATTGGAGCTTGATATTAATAATAAATTGTTGAGAAATGGTGATGTTTCTATAGTTTCAAATAATCAAGCAAAGACTTTATACAATGACGCATTGAGTCAAATGGAGAAAGCAAAGAGTAATTTAGAATTTACAAAAATAAAAGCTACAATTTCTGGTTATCTTGATAAAGTTGATGTTAAGAAGGGAGATTATGTAAGTGCTATGAATCCTTCTGGCATAGGAAGTATTTTTAGTGATAAGAGTTTTATAGCAGTGACACAAATACCGCAAATACATATTCAGCAAGTGAAAGTTGGGCAAAAAGCATTGGTGAAAATATATGGTAAGGAGATAAGTGGTGTGTTGGATTTTATTAGTAATATTGCAAACAGCGGGACTCGCACCTATTATTCTGAAGTAAGGCTTTTGACTGATGAGAATGAGTTTTTATCTAAAATGCTAACTGCACCAGTTACTGTGAAAGTGACTTATGATAAAGTTTTAGCTGTTAAATTAAAAGATTCTCTTGTATTTGTGAATGATTCAGGGAAATTGACTTTAAAAGTTTTAGATGAGGATAATAGAGTGAAATCTATAATAGTGCGCCTTTTAGGAAGTGATGAAAGTGGAGAATCTTTGTTCGGAAGTGACGAATTTTCTGGAGATTCTGAAATTAGAGTGATTGCTCGTGGAGCTGGTTTTTTAAGTGATGGTGAAAAAATAGAAGATATTAAATTTGAAGAATAATATTAAAAGTTTTTATTGAGCATAAATAATTAATAAATTAATAACATATTTAACATATTATTAACACATAGTGATTTTTATTGTATGAATTTATGAAGGATAATGTTGATGTTATGATGTCATCAAACAGAGTGTTGATGAGAAGTGCTCTAGATTCTCTAAAAGGAAACTGGTTTCTTGCAGTTATTGTAGGTTTTATTAGTTGTATTATTCTTGGTTTAGAAAATGTAGTACCATTTGGTGGTATATTTTATTTAATTTTTACTGGTCCAATAAATTTTGGATTATTGTATTGTTATTTATCTATTTCAAGAAGTAAAAAAGTGGAGATAGTAGATATGCTTGGCGCTTTCAAAGACATAGAGAGATTTAAAAGTACTTGTATAGCAGGGATTTTAATAACAATTTTTGTTTTTTTATGGACGCTGCTTTTAGTTATTCCTGGCATCATAGCATATCTTTCTTATTCTATGACATTTTTTATTCTTGCAGATGATGAATCTATTGGAGGAT
>JBIKUW010000110.1:0-3761 GCA_044347385.1 Rickettsiales bacterium | reverse complement strand
TGGATATATAACTTAATATTATTTCTAATATGGTCCAATATACCAGCAATAGAATAATTCATAAGAGGACTTTTAGTAATATTATTATATTCAAATTTACTCTCAAAAATTTCTTTACCAAAAAGATTCTCATTTGTGATGATATCATGCAGGCTAATATTAATATGCATTCCATTTCCGCTTTTGTCTATAAATGGCTTAGATTGATGATTCAACTCTAAGTTTTTACCTCTAAAGAAAGATTTTAAATCATTTAATGTGTTATTCCACGTCATAAAAAGATTTTCTATATCAAATGTAGGATCAGAAGCAATCTCAATTTGACCCAACTCTATTTCTTTTAAAACATGACCATTAAATTCATTAAGCTTCATAATTTCAGAAATTTCATCAAAAAATTGTGTTTGTTCAATTGGCACTCCCTTCTCATTCAGAATATAAAATTCAAATTCAAAACCAACCATAGGTTTTATTTTCATATTTTTAAATTTTTTTTTCACAATTTTGCTTCCAGACACTTTCCTTAATAAATTATACTTTAAATGTAAAATTTTATTAAGGTATAAAAAATGGTAGCAACTTATATTGATATTAATAATAGTTTAGGTAGAGCATTATCTAGTGATGAACTTCAAACTTTATTTACAATATTGAATAATTCAAGTTCAAAAAATTCAATAAAAAAAACAGGAGTAGCTGTATATGAGACTGATGCGAAAGGTAACAATATTTTAGATAAAGACGGAAATTCTAGAATCCTAATAAAAGGAAGTGATAATATTGATTTTGGAAACGGTTCATCCGTTTTAAAAATAGGTTTAACAGACACATCGGCAAAAGATGCTGTTACAAAAATCGTAACTGACTATTTAGCATCTCTAAAAAAATAGTTTAATTAAGTAATTAAGCGAATAATTAATTGACTTTCATGAATTAAATGTTATATATTTTTATTACTATAAACGTTTGATCATGATAGTTCTAATTTCACTTATTATTATTCTTTTTTCATGTAATATTTTTACATATTTTTTTCTAAAAAATAAATCAAATTTTAAAATAGAACTGCTAAAACAGGAGATAAACAACCTAAATAATCAATTTCAAAATGCTAATGATACGTTACAAGAAAAATTAAAGATTTTAGAAAACTTAGAAAATAAAAACAACAGTGATATCATAAAAATTAATGAATTAAACGAAATTTTAGTAAAACTAGAAACTATAAACTCTATCAATAAAAGTGAAATATCAACATTAAACAATAAAATTGAAAATGAGAAACAAGAAAAGTTAAATATTGAAAAACTTTATAATGATTCAAGATGTAAATTATCTTCAATAGAAACAGAACTTCTGACAGTAAAGGATAATTTTAAATTAGTAAACGATTCATTATTGCATCAATTCAAAAATATCGCTACTGATATCACAAATCAAAACAGCGCAAAATTTAATCAAGAATCAAATGAAAAATTAAACATTCTAATTAATCCACTTAATCAGAAATTACAAGATTTTCAAAAAATAGTTCAAGACTGTTTTAACGTTGAAGCCAAAGAAAAATTTTCTCTAAAAGAATCAATTAATCATATTTTAAATTCAAATAATCAAATCAAACATGAAACTTCAAAATTAACAAATGCTCTTAAAAGCAATAATATGATTTTAGGTCATTGGGGTGAAATGATCCTAGAAAATATTTTGATTTCATCAGGACTAAGAATTAATCATGACTATGAACTTCAAGAGAGAAGTGCTTCCAACATCACGAGGCCAGATGCTATAATAAAATTACCAGGAAATCGAAAAATTATTATTGATGCAAAAACTTCCTATTTTGATGGAGAACTTTTTAATAATTTGGAGAATGAAGAGGATAAAAATAAATATTTGAAAGATTTTGTAAAAAGAATTCGAAATCAAATTGATAACTTAGCAAGCAAAGAATATCATTACAATTCAAAAGGTGAAACTCCAGAATTAAGTCTGATGTTTATACCAGTTGAGTCCTGGTATAATACTGCAATTTCATTTGATAAAAACTTGTACGAATATGGATGGAATAAAAATATTGTTTTAATTTCAGCACCGACATTATTCGTTATTTTAAAAACAATTGCATACGTTTGGAAGGGAGAAAATCAAGAAAAAAACGTTCTAAAAATAGCAGAATATGCTGGTGGACTATACGACCAATTTAATGAATTGGTTTCAAATTTAATGGACATTGGAAAATCAATTAAAACTCTTTCCAAAAATTATGATTCAGCTTTGTCTCGTCTAAATTCCGGAAGAGGGAATATCATCAAACGCATAGAGCATATCAAAACTTTGGGAATTAAGCATAAGAAGAATTTAGATGTAAAAGAAATTTTCGAGATGCAAGATAATATTAGAACTCTAATCAATGAACACGAATATAGTGAAAAACATGTTATAAAAGAAAATGCTAGAGAAGGGATGTTGGAGGAGTAAGAATAGAAAGTAGTTCTTCTTTTGTGAGAGTGCAATTACTGTTGAGCCATGATTCCAAGGATTTTTTCAAATTCTTACTTATCTCAGAACCTTGAAAATTATTTTCAATTAAAATTTTTGCTGTAATTGGAAACTCTAAAACAGAAGATCGAAATTCAAAAAACAAATTGTTATATTGACTTTGATTTATAAAACTTTCAATCAAACAACAAATTAAAAAAATTTCAAATATTTCTCTGTACAAAAAAAAGTATTTATTTTTTTTAATTAAAAAATCACTTTCAATTTTTATATCATGAGTTGATTTCAAAATATTGTAATTTTTATTTGAAATATGCCACCTAGAATTTAACTGACTAATATTTATCTGATTGTACCTAAATAAAATTCCTAATTTTTCCCAAGAACTCAATTGATCACAATCCCAATGCTCTAGACAATTAAAATTTATATTATCTTTTAAAAACACATATCTCAAAACACCTAACTCATTCATTTTCTTCAAAACATCTATAGTTTTATCATTAAAATCATCAAATAATTTTACTATTTCGCTTTGAATTCTTTCTCCCGAAAGTTTTTCAATATTGAAGCATTGATCTTTAATAATTTGCTTAATTTCTGAATTTAGAGGTTGATTACAAAATCTATTATAAAAACGAAAAGCTCTCAAAATCCTCAAATAATCTTCCTGAATTCTTTCTAAAGGATTTCCTATGAATCTTAAAATACCATTCTTTAAATCAGAAATCCCACCAAAATAATCATATATTTTTCCTTTCTCATCTAAATATAAACCATTAAAAGTAAAATCACGACGACTTGCATCTAATTTCCAATCATTTGTATATTCAACTTCAGCATGACGACCATTACATTCTTTATCATGACGAAGGGTTGTGATTTCATAAGAAGTTTTATCAAAAACAGCAGTAATGGTTCCATGCTTTAAACCAGAATCGAAATAATGAATATTATTCTTTTTCAAAATATTTTGCATTTGATTCGGTAGGGCATTTGTCGCGAAATCTATATCATCTGATTTTTTGTTTAAAATCGCATCGCGAACACATCCACCTACAAACCTAATTTCAAAACCGTCCCCTCTAAAAACTTCAAATAAAGTTTTACAATTTTTATTCGAAAGAAGCAGGGCTGTTATTTGTTCATTAGGATAATCTATCATTATTTCTTCTTAAAAAGAAATTTTAAATACTCATTGTCTCCACTCATAATGAATATCACATCCTCTGACTTCAAGCTTTTTTTATACATTTCCAAAT
>JBIKUW010000027.1:0-14202 GCA_044347385.1 Rickettsiales bacterium | reverse complement strand
CAATAAAAAAATTGTAGCACTCTAATTGATGTAGGAAGCTTCATCTAAATGAAAATAATATTAATCGAAATCAAACAAAACTTTCTCTTAAAGAGAATTCTGATATATAAGATATAATTGAAAAATCTTTTGAATTGGTAGCGGAGGTAGGAATCGAACTTACGACCTTCAGGTTATGAGCCTGACGAGCTACCACTGCTCTACTCCGCTAATATAATAATAACATATTTTTTATACTTGTCAACTAATATTTATAAAAAATTCAATTTATATAAACATTATTATTTCATTGTTAATATGCAACAGAATCTTGATAAAAGCACCATATAATCGCATTAAGATTAGATTCATTGACGATACAAGCATAATGATATCTTTACTTTTTTGATTTTTTCTTTAATATATTGATATATTATAATTTTATTAATATTAGAATGACAATCAAAATTACCTTTAAAAAAGGAACAAAAGAATGGTGCGTCGATGCCGAAGTCGGCGAAACACTTCATCATTTAGCTCATAGAACTCACGTTGATTTGGAATGTGCTTGCGAAGGATCTTTAGCTTGCTCAACATGCCATTGCGTTTTTGACAAAGAATTATACAAAATTATTGGTAAGCATCACGAGATTTCTGATGATGAAAACGACATGCTTGATTTAGCTTATGGACTAACAGCTACCTCTAGACTAGGATGTCAAGTTAAAGTAATTGAAGAGATGAATGGTGCAACTCTTGAAATTCCTGAGGAAAACAGAAATTCCAATCCTGGTAGTAACTAAAATTATCAATAATTCTCTTACAAATGGTATTCTTGGAGCTCGCTATTTTCCATAAAAAACATCATTTCGTTTGAGGCATGCTTAAATCTTATTATCGGCATGCATCTCAATCTAGCTCTTTGTATTATATGCTGCGCTATTCTATAGTTCAAATTAATTTTGAAAAATTTTGATTGCATTTTCTGCTTCTGTGATAAATCTTCATAATTTAGCATTTTAAGAAAATCCTCTTTATCTTCCTTGAAATCTAAACTATAAAAATAAACATATATATCAAAATATCTTAGATCTGGACTCATCGATGCATCTATAACAGAAAATTCTGAGCAGGTCTCAGCAAATTCACCATTTATAATTTCAAGAGCTATTTTCTTTAAAGTTGATGCAACCTGCAATACTCTCCTCTTGCCAACTTCATTTTTTTTATCAATAATACTTTGATCTATATTGTGACTTGATTTATTCTTCATAATGCTATTAATATAATGATTAATTATATTCTTTTGTTAAGAAATTATCAAGAATTTTATATTTATCGAAATTCAAAATTAAACTGCATTACGTAAAAAACAAAATTGCTATCATACAAACTAAGGATGAAAAGGTAGCAAATGAGTTTGTCGTGATAAGAACTCTATCTCTTTGTAAAATGCCATAAATTAACCAACTAGTAACTCCCCAAAAAAAAATTAAATAACCCCATAAAGAAACATCAACTGCGCTCCTATTAACAAATATTTTATAAGCTTGAATTATTGGAAATGAATTTCCGATAAATCCAACAAAATACATATATCTTTTATAGTAAATTGGGCATTGTATCATAAAAAATTAATACTAAATAATTTAGTAATTCTATAAAGATATTATTTTATTTAGGAATCAAATTCTTAGCATCACTGAGTCTTTTATATTAAATGCAAGTAATTTTTAATTTCTAACCCAGCTTTTAATCCGATTTCTACAGCATTCTCTATTTTATCAATGATTTCAACTTTATGAATAAAAGTCCCTTCATGATTTATAATCAAAAATTTTGCGTGAATTTCATTATTTATAATTTCAACATTTGAAGCCAAAGGCGTTGTGCATGAGCCATTTACCGTTTCAGCGAATGATCTATATGTTTTAAATTTTATGTGAGTTTCTTGATGAGTGATTTTATTTAAAAATTTATTCAATTCCTCATAATTTTTTCTAGATTGAATTGCTATAATTCCCTGTGAAATAGCTGGCATCATTGTCTCAACATCAAGAATTTCCATATTTTCTGAAAACATATCAATTCTTCGAAGACCTGCATTTGCTAAAATAATGCCGTCTAAATTATTTTCCAACAATTTTCTAAGTCTCGTATCTATATTTCCACGAATTGGTTCAAATTTTATATCTGATCTTATTTTTTTTATCTGAGCCTGCCTTCTTACTGAGCATGAGCCAATTATAGAATTTTTAGGTAAATTAATTAAAGATGATTTGGAATTCAAATAATCCTTCCCTATAAATACATCTCTATTATCTTCCATTGGTAAAACACATGGAAATATTGATAAATCTTTTTGATAATTATCCTCTATATCCTTCGCTGAGTGAACTGCAATATCGATCTTCCCTTCAAGCAATGAATTTTCAATTTCTTTTGTAAACAAGGCCTTTCCTCCAATGTTATATAGAGGTTTATCTTGTATAATATCGCCACTTGTAACAATTGGCACAATCTCAAATTCTATATCTTTATAAAAATTCCTTATATAGTTAATAGTTATTTGAGTCTGAGTCCTTGCAAGTTTACTGTTTCTTGTACCAATCCTTATTTTTTTCATCAATTTTTTTGCTACATATTATCTTATTTTATATTAGACATCTTAATATATCATTCATTTCCTAAGATTGGAGCAAAAACTATTTATATCTTTTGATGCACGGGCTACGCAAAACATCTGCATCCCTTGATTTGCTTGAATAACATCCAGAAAGTAATATTAATACAGATAAGATAATAAAACAACGCACCATCGATACTACCTTTTGATAAACTGAGTACTCCTTCTAGCTTTATGTCTACCATATTTTTTAGATTCTACCATTCTATCATCACGAGTAAGCAAACCTTCCTTTTTCATAACAGCATGATAAATTACCGGATCATAATTATCTAAAGCACGGGCAAGACCATGTCTTACAGCGCCAGCTTGACCAGACATTCCGCCGCCAGAAGCAGTACAGAAAACGTCAAACTTATCCATGTTTTCAGTCGCAGTTAAAGCTGCCATAGCGTGAATAAATAAAGTCTCTCTTTTGAAATAAGCTTTGATTTCTGATCCATTAACAGTAACTTTTCCAGTACCAGGTTTTATCCAAACACGCGCTACAGCAACTTTCCTTCTTCCAGTTCCATAAGCACGACCTAATTTATCTCTTTTAGGTGCTTTGTTTATTAAGCAATTAGCACTTTGAATTTGTTCAATATTCATGTTTTACCTAATTAGTTTTGGACAGTATTTTTTCTATTTAAAGATGCAAAATCAATTGCAGTTGGTTTTTGAGCAGTTTGTTTATGCTCAGCTCCAGAATATATGTAAAGATTTTTCATTCTTGCACGAGATAGTGGTCCGTTTGTCCCCATCATTCTTCTGATTGACATTTCTAAAGCACGCTTGTAAAAACCTCTCAAATTCAAAGATTTTGGAGATTCTTCTTTCAATCCACCAGGGAATCCAGTGTGTCTGTAATAAATTTTGTCAGAAAATTTCTTTCCTGTAAATTTAGCCAAATCAGCATTAATAATGATAACATTATCTCCGCAATCGATGTGTGGAGTATAAATAGCTTTATGCTTTCCACGTAAGATATTAGCAACATATACAGATAATCTACCAATTACTGCATCCTTAGCATCTATGATGAACCATTCCTTTGCAATATCCTTAGCACTTGCACTATATGATCTATTTTGCATTGTTATATGAAATATAATGATTCTGGTAATTATATAGATAAATTTTTTCTCGTCAAGTAATTTTATTAATATATTTCTTTTGTTATTTTGCCTAAAAACCACCGTCTGTACTAGCAAATTAAAATAAATAAACTGTATTTGTGTAACTTAATTTTAAATACTTGAAGAAAAGTTATAAAAGAGCGATAATAGTTACAATAATGAAGAAAAAATTTTAGAAAATCAGAAATTTCTTAATTTTTGATTTATGCGAAAAGCAATCTAAATATTAGAGCTTTTGCAACAGGAAAATAGATTTTGTACTTTCATTAAACAGTTAATTTAGAAAATATATATGAATTTTGAGTTCAAAAATAGCCCTTTAGAAGATATCAGAAACTTCTCAATCATAGCCCACATCGATCATGGAAAATCAACAATCGCAGACTGTATATTAAAATATTGTTGCGCTGTAGATGAAAGAAAAATGCAAGCTCAATTTCTAGATAATCTAAAATCAGAAAGAGAGCGTGGGATTACTATTAAGGCTCAATCTGTATATTTAAAATACACTCACCCTAAAACTGGCAAGACATACAATTTAAATTTAATTGATACTCCTGGACACGTTGATTTTGCATATGAAGTTACAAGAAGTTTGGCTGCATGTGAAGGATCAATTCTTGTTGTAGATTGCAGCCAAGGAGTTCAAGCTCAAACTTTAGCAAATGCATACAAAGCAATTGATAATAATCATGAATTCGTCGTTGTTTTGAATAAAATAGATCTGCCAGCTGCAAATCCAGAAGAATCAAAAAAGCAAATTGAAGATATTATTGGAATTGACGCAAGTGAAGCGATACCTGTTTCAGCAAAGCAAAACATCGGAATTGATGAACTAATGATGGCCATTGTTGACAAAATTCCAGCTCCAAAAGGCGATATTACAAAACCTTTATGCTGTATGCTAATGGACAGTTGGTATGATCCTTATCTTGGAGTAATTATATTAATAAGAGTTGTAAATGGCATATTAAAAAAAGGAGCAAATATTGTGATGATGCAAACTGGCGGAAAATATACAATTGATAACGTTGGTATTTTTACTCCGGAGAAGGTGATAGTGAATGAGTTGCATCCAGGCGAAATTGGCTTCATCACTGCATCAATTAAACAACCAGGGGATTGTCGAATTGGTGATACAATTACTGAAATTAATAAGCCATGCGACAAACCATTCCCAGGTTTCAGACCTGCTCAATCAGTTGTATTTTCAAGTTTATTTCCAGCAGATTCATCTCAATTTGAATATTTTAGAGAATCAGTTGCAAAATTACATTTGAACGATGCAAGTTTTGAATATGAATTAGAAAATTCAGGAGCACTGGGTTTTGGTTTTAGATGCGGATTCCTTGGCTTGCTGCATTTAGAAATTATTCAAGAAAGATTAGAAGATGAATATAATATTGATCTTATAGCAACAGCTCCAAGCGTAATATATAAAATATATCTAGATGAAGATAAAGTTTTAGAAATACATAATGCTGCTGATATGCCAGATCCAACAAAAATTAAAAAAACTGAGGAGCCATGGGTGAAAGCAAACATCATCATACCAATGGATTATATGGGTGTTATTGGTGGTTTATGCATTGAAAAGCGCGGCATTCAGAGAGATATGAAATTTTTAGGAGATCGTGTAATTTTGATTTATGATCTTCCTCTTGCTGAAATTATTTTTGATTTTTATGATAGATTAAAATCTCTTTCTCGTGGATATGGAAGCTTAGACTGGGATTTTGCTGATTACAGAGAAGCGCCAGTCGTGAAATTATCAATTTTAGTAAATGGCGAAGAATTAGAGGCTTTATCAATGATTGTTCACAGAGAAAAGGCTCAAGCTCGTGGTCGTGAAATTTGTGCAAAATTGAAAGAGTTAATTCCAAGACAACTATATCAAGTTGCAATTCAAGCCGCAATTGGAGGAAAAATTATTGCTCGCGAAACTGTTCAAGCTTATAGAAAAGACGTAACAGCGAAATGTTATGGTGGCGATGTAAGTCGTAAAAGAAAATTACTTGATAAGCAAAAAAAGGGTAAAAAACGTATGAGACAAATAGGAAATGTTGAAATTCCTCATAGCGCATTCATTGAAGCTCTGAAAATTAGCGATTAGTCTCATGATGTGTTGTAGATTTATTGTTATGCAATAAAAAAATAATAAGCATTGTCATCCTAGCTTTCTCAATCTCATTTTTCCCGAGTAACTCGTATGATGGATGAGGAAGTCCACTGGACTTCCTCAAGGGATTACCAACAACTTTAGTTGTTGAATAGTAATCAGTTCCTTGGAGTGGGCTTTTGTATTGCCTGAAGGGTTTGAGAGATGGAATCTTTCAAATGATCGCAACCTATGTTGCTTTCTCGTTTTATAAAAGCGTAGGATCTTATCAATCATCAGGAATTCATTACTCAGAGCTAATAAGATTCTCAGCTTCATTCTTCGCCGAGTAACTCGAATGTCGGAACCTCTGTTCCTCTCTCGTTTCCACGTTGCTAACAAGTACGCAACTGGAATGACAGGTTTTTGTCATCCTAGCCACGTACCCGTTAGTGGCGTAGGATCTCATCAGAACAGAGTAATTTAATAGGAAATAACTGCAAGAATTCCACGTGCGTACCCCACCCACTGGGATGACAATTATAAAACATTAGAATGACATTGACGTCGTTTTCATCCTAGCCACATACTCGCTAATGAAGTATAACTCCTTATAAGAAATTGGTAATATAATATAATTCTTAAAAAATAAAACTACTTCTTTAAAAAACTAAATATTCTCTTCAGATCAAAACCTCTTGATCTATCTCTATTTTCTGAATTAAACCTATCCTTGTAAATATTTTGCAAATATTTTATAGCACCAAATACACTTGAAAACCCAGGCTCGTTTTTACTAAATTCAGTAAAATTATTATCAATATTCTTCACATAGAAAGATTCTATATCTTTCACTAACTTACAAGGATAAAATTCGCCAATCATATTTGAAAGACCACTAATCTTACTTCCACCACCAACAATAATAATTTTCCTTGTTGATATATCATAAGAAAATTGACTATTTTTTTTATTTAACTGAGAAAAAATTAGCTCTAAAATCTCCTCTTGTCGCGCTAAAACTACCGATAAAAATTCATTTTTATCAATAAAAATCTCATCAATACCACTATTTTCAACTCTAACAGATATTGACTCATTATCTTCTTCATCCAAAAATAAATTTCCATAAAGAAGCTTCATTTTTTCTGCATTCGCAATTGAAACTCCAAAAGCATATGCTATATCATGAGTTATATGGTAACTACCTAATGGCCTCGTATAGCAAGATGTCAAACAACTATTCTTAAATGTTAAAACACCAGTATCCTCAGCGCCAAAATTTATTACAGTTACACCTATATTTTTGTCATCATCACTAATACAAGAAAAACTATCCATGTAAGGAGCTGCAAGATATGCAATTACATTCAATCTACACTTTGCGAAAACCTGCCCAATATTGACCAACAAAGATTTATTTACACTCACAAAATTTGTTGAAACATCAATCTTATTGGCGTACATTCCAATTGGATTTTCAACATAAATACCGTCAATCGCATAGCCATTATTCACAGAGTGCATAATGGCCCGATCATTTCCATATTGCAGCTTCTCAATCGCCCTATTCGTAAGACTTCTGATGTCTTTTTCAGTAATATCTCTTCCATTTACAAGAGCTTCTTGAGTTATTATTTGCGATTCAATTCCGCAGCCAGATATAACAACATAAACATCTTCTATAATTTTGCCATATTGACTTTCTGCCTTTGAAACTGCTTTTCCTATAGATTTTACAGCTAATCCAATATCCGAAACCACTCCATTTCTAATACCTTGGGAAATCTCATATCCAAAACCCAGTATCTTTATATCATCATTAGATAATTGAAATATGACACACAAAATTTTTGAAGAAGCAAACTCTATGATAGAAAAAACATTCTTCTTCAAAATCACCATTTAATTGCATTGAAAAAATAAAAAATATCGGGGCGAAAGGATTTGAACCTTCGGCCCCCTGATCCCAAATCAGGTGCGCTACCAGACTGCGCCACGCCCCGAATAAATATATCAAGATACATTCTACAACTAAAATAATAAAATACAAGTGGTTGTAATATAATTTTTTTTAGTTAATTTAAAATAAATAAAAAACTATTTTAATAAGTTTGTAATTTCATTAAAAAATACTGCTATCTGATTCAAAAAAATAAGGATTGTCATTCCAGTGGCTTTAGCACATGAAATCCTTGAAAGCTTGAGTAGCCGCTCTAATGTCATTTCAAAATTAATTCATTGTCATCCCAGTGCTTTAGCACGTGGGATCTTTGGAAGTTTAAGAAATGTCCTGATGAAATTCCTATGCTCCTATCGAGTACGGAACTAGGATGGCGATATGAGGTTGTCATTCCAGTTTAATTTGTTAGACGTGGAATCCTTACAGGTTATTTCTCAATCCTGATAAGATCCGTACGCCACTTCGTGCCTAGGATGACAACACTACATTTTTTATATTCCTAATTTCCTGATGAAATCGTTATGATGTCATCTCAGACTACAGAGTAGGCGTGGGATCTCTTCAGTTTTTTTTCAAATGCATTACTAATTCCTGTATGGATCCTACGTCTCTTTCAGAGCCTAGGATGACAATTCCTGTTATTCATTGGCTAAATAAATAAAACTCTATTTACTATCTTTCATCTTTTCCATCACATAATCAGCTCCCTCCCACTGCGTCTCAAAATGAAAATCACGAAAATCCTGATCTAACTCAACCGGAGAATAAACAACTTCTTTTTTCTCAAAATCATAACGAACTTCATCATAACCAGTAAGAGGATAATCCTTTCTTAGAGGAAAATGCTCAAAACCATAATCAGTCAAAATTCTTCTATGATCAAGTGCATTCTTAAATCTTAAACCAAACATGTCAAAAACTTCACGCTCAAGCCATGTAGCAGAACTAAAAATCTCATGCACTGAATCTAGCTCTTCATCATCATCCAAAAAAATTTGTAAAAATACACGTAAATTATATTTAATACTCAATAAATTATATAATGCACTGAATCTCTTTTTATATTTAGGATGCATCACATAGTCAATTCCAACTATATCTGCCAAAATTTTGAATCTCAGTTCATCGCTATCACGCAAAAACTTCAACAACTCAACTAATCTCTCTAATTTAACAACTAAAACAGGGACACCATTTTTATGGTATAAAATCTCCTCATAAAAATTTTTGTCAATCTTATTTAGCCAATCAAGTTTAATATCTAAATTATCCTGAATATCTTGAACATTTTGATCAATATTCATATTATTTTTTTCGAAACATATAAAAGATTTTAATAAAATATTAGATTTTGTCAAATTATCCAAATGCATGCGATATACTCTTCAATGACTTTGCGATATAATAAAATTAAAACATTGAATTATACTTATGATTTCAAAAATAAAAACTTTATTGCTTTTAACATTTATCTACGTTAGTTTTTTTCAATCTAAGGAATCAATAGCCTTAATAAGCAATAAACTCTCTGCAATTTCTGCTCGAACTCCGATCACAAAATATAATGTTGATTCGAAAATCAATATGATTGGCTTTCTAAATCACAGACATTTTGACAAGAACGACCAAAAACTTAGAAAGCAAATCACAGAAAGTCTAATAGAGGAAAATTTGATCTTCAATCAAGCTAAAAAACTTGGTATTTCGGTTTCAGAGGAAGATTTCTCAAGAACAACGTCATTTCTTCTTCATCAAGCACAAATAAGCAATGAGGAATTGCTAAAAGCCCTCCAAAACAAAACATTTGATAAAATAACTCTAGCAAATTTTGTCAAATATCAAATCATGATGCAGGAAATTATTCAAAAGAAAATAACACCAGAACTTCAATATACTAGAGAAGAGAAGATTGCATTCAAGAAAAAAGCTTTGGAGAAAATAAGGCGTCGAGGCTCAAAATATAAAATCATGATTCTAGGAGGAGTCAAAAAACCAATTGCTGAAAAGCATGAATTTTTATCATGTGATTCTCTCCAACAATTCATTGTGAATAATAATTACACACAACAAACAAATGATATTTTTAACAGAGAAGAACTTGATAGCAGTATATTAGATGCAATAAATGATACAGATCAAAGTCATGGCTTTGTTATTAACGGACAAAGAACCATAGCCTTCTGTACAATGGAAAATAAAAATGAGACTTCTAACATTCCAGATGAAACATTCGACACCATATATAAAAATGAATTATTGATAAAAGCTGTTAAGGATAACATCGAAAATCTTAAGCAGAATAACTTCATGCTGATAAAAAATAATCCGTAATGATTTTAAATCAATCAAAATTAAATAAAAATTTGTGATATTAAAAATAAATTATTAAATCATAATTTTTTATTAATAAAAATTAAATTGATTTATGATAAAATTACTAAATAATAATAACATCTTGATGAAAAAATGGTATCATTAAGACGAGAATAACTTTAAAATTTTAAAGGTTGATTTATGAATAAAGATAAAAATATCGTAAAAGTTGGAAACGATAACGACAATAACAACAGTTTTGGCGATATAGGAAACATGATGCAAAAAATGCAGAAAATGATGGCAAAAATGAATAATATGGAAAATTTAGACGAAGAAGAAGCGGAAAGCGCGTTACAAGAAATGCTAAGCGAAGTTGAAAACGTTACAAAAACTGTAGAAAAACAGGTATCAAACATTGCAAAAGACATACAAGACGATCCAAATGTATCTGAAAAAGATAAGGACAAATATCTTGGATTGACAAAAAATCTTGGTAAATTAACATCTGCTCTAAAAAGTGTTGACTCTGATCCAGAAAAAGCTGAAAAAACATTGAATGGTCTAATGAGCACTTTGAAAGGAGATATGGGTGGATTGCTTGGATCTAACGATGAGAACTCAAGCTCTAACTCAGAAATCATGGAGGAAATTGATCTCCTTGATCGTAGAATTTCAAAAATTGAGAGAAAATTCGAGAAGTTTGAAGAAATTATAAGAGAAATGGCAAAAAGACTTCCTAGAAAAGCTTAATTTCTAAATTCGAACTTTCATTTCAATGAATAGCTTGAATATATTTGCCTAGCAAAAATAAATGAATATAATTCAACATAGTGTACTAAATTATATTCACAATTTATTATGATTGGACAGTTCCCACAAACCAGACTAAGAAGAGCTAGGAAATTCAAATGGTCTCGCAACTTAATCAAAGAAAATTCTTTATCAACAAATGATTTTATTTTTGCAACATTTATCACCGATGGGTCAAATATTGAAATAGAATCAGAAATGATGCCAGAGGTTTTCATTTACTCTATAGATAAATTAATAATAAAATTAGAATCTCTTGTAAACAAAGGCCTTAACGCAGTTATGCTTTTTCCAAGAACACCTTTAGAAAAAAAATCACATGATGCAAAAGAAGCATATAATCCAGAAAATTTAATATGCATCGCAATCCGAGAAATAAAAAAGCAATATCCAAACCTTGGGATAATTACTGATATCGCTCTTGATCCATACACAATCAACGGACACGATGGAATCACTGATGAAAACGATTATGTCTTAAATGACGAAACAGTAGAAATTTTATGCAAACAAGCTTTAAATTTTGCACAATCTGGATGCGACATCGTTGCTCCTTCAGATATGATGGACGGAAGAATAGGAAAAATCAGAAAATATCTTGATGATCTCGGATTTTACGATGTTCAAATCATGTCGTACGCAGTGAAATTTGCATCGTCATTCTATGGACCATTTCGCTCATCAATTGGCTCAAAACAATCAAAACCAATTGACAAATCCACATATCAAATGGATTATTCAAACTCAGATGAAGCAATGAAAGAAATTGAGCAAGACATTTGCGAGGGCGCAGATTCAATAATCATAAAACCTTCGATGATATATCTAGATATAATTAGTAAAGCAAAAAATAAATTCAACGCCACATTAATCGCCTACAACGTAAGTGGTGAATACGCTCTATTAATGAATGGAGTTAAAAATAATTTATTTGAGAGAGAGAAAATATTTTATGAAACATATATATCGATGAAAAGAGCTGGTGCAAGTGTAATAATTACATACAATTTTGATTTGGTTCTTGAGATTATTAAGAAATTTCAATAATAAAATTTTCATTCTAGAATTATGTTGCTGTCATTCCAGTTGAGCGAAGTGAAACACGAGATCCATTCCAGTCTTTTTTAAATTGATTCCTAATTCCTAACAAGATCCTACGCCACTAACAAGTACGTGGCTAGGATGAAGAGGGAATTTTCGAAGAAAATGAAAGCCCCAGTGTGGGCTTTCACCGATGCAAGGGCAGCTGCCACCGATACTAATATTATAATGTTCTTTGTCATCCCAGTACTTCAGCACGTGGGATCCTTTGAAGTTTGAGAAATGTTCTGAATTGATCATACACTTCGCTGGGATGACAATTCTTGTTCTTTGTTGTTCTAGGATAACGATGCAAAAATAATTGGTACTCCAATTCCATATTCAAAATTTCTTTCTATGGAAGCAGAAAAAAATTTTTTATTAGATTTTTTTGCTTACTTAATGATTTTTTAGAATCTATGATCTAGAATGGCGTTTACTTATATCAAAATGAAAGAATTCAATTCAATAATTATGGATTTATTAAAAAAAGCTAAATATTTTGAAAAAAAATCTTTATTCTATAAAAATATCCCAATAATCAAACCAGATGCTATCATTTTTGACTGGGAAAATACCATCGTAAAAAGAAAACATCCATACATGATGTTTTACAAAGACTTTCCATTTGAAATCACAGATCCAGATTTAATCGAATTGCTTAATTTGATCAAGAAGAATAAAATCTATACTGCAATCGTAAGTAACACAGATAAATTCAAACTACACGATGAAATTGAAAAACTAAAATTCTACCAATACTTTGATAAAATAATTGGAATTGGAGATTCACCCGAAATCAAACCATCAATTGAATGCATGATCAGAGCTATAAGCGATACCAACATTGAATTTGGAGAAAATATTTGGATGATCGGTGATTCCGAAACTGACATGGAATTCGCAAGAATATCATGCGCAACAGGAATATTATTCAATCCAAATAATAAAAAATTTCCAAACAAAATCCACTGCACTTTACAGATCAGCAAATTTAGCGAAATAATAGAAATTATAAAAGATTTTTTTGAACAAGAAAAAGAATTTCAAAAAAAATATAACGATGAAATATAGAGAGAGAAACTTCTAAAAGATATTCACAAATTCGCAATTATCTTTTAACAAAAATTATAACAACTCTTCAATTCTAATTAATTCATTGTATTTTGCAGTTCTTTCACCACGACAAACAGAACCAGTTTTTATTTGCCCTGCGCCAGTTCCAACAGCAATATGAGCTATTGTACTGTCTTCTGATTCACCAGAACGATGAGAAATCATATATTTATATCCATTTTTATGTGCAAATCTGATAGTGTTTAAAGTTTCAGTCAAAGTACCAATTTGATTTGGCTTTATCAAAATAGAATTTGCATATTTATTCTCTACTCCATCACGCAACAATTTTTCATTCGTCACAAATAAATCATCACCAACTAATTGAACTCTTTCACCAATTTTTTGAGTCAAATTCTTCCAACCCTCATAATCTTCTTCACCTAAACCATCTTCAATAGAAATAATTCCGTATTTATCAACAAGATTTGATAAAAAGCTTATCATCTCTGGAGATTTAATCACTTTTCCATCTAAATTATAAGAATTTTCTCCAACACTAAATGAACTTGCGGCAACATCCAATGCCAAAGAAATATCTTGATTTAATTTATAACCCGCTCCTTCAATCGCTCTAATTAAATATTGAACTGCCGCTTCTGTGTTATCCAAATTCGGCGCAAAACCACCTTCATCACCAACATTCACATTCATTCCATCTTTTTTTAACAAATTTTTCAAAACATGAAAAACCTCACAAGACATTCTGATCTTCTCAGCAAAAGTTACATCCTTCACTGGAACTATCATAAACTCTTGAATATCAATTTTATTATCAGCATGAACACCACCATTCAATATATTAATAAATGGAGTTGGCATAAAAGGTTTTATTTCACTTACACCCAATAATTCATTAATATATCTATAATATCTTTTTCCTTGGAACATCGCAGACAATTTTGAAACAGCAAGAGATGTTGCCAGGATAGCATTCGCACCAATTTTAGATTTATTCTCAGTGCCGTCGCAAGCAATCAAGGCTTTGTCAATTCTTTCTTGATTTTCAATGTCAATGAATCCAATTGCAGAGGCA
>JBIKUW010000025.1:0-14637 GCA_044347385.1 Rickettsiales bacterium | reverse complement strand
TTCTTTAGAATTCGTAGTGAGGCCGAGAATCCTTACAATTTTTTTCAGATGGATTACTAATGATTCACAAGATCCTACGCTCTTAACAGGCACAGAGCTAGGATGACATTTTTGTATTTGTCATTCCAGTGCTTTTAAAAGAACAAGTATTGTCATCTTAAACTACGGAATGACAATAAAACAATATAAAGCTAAATTGTCAACATAATCTTTTTGCACTGGAATTTAAGGAAAAAATATGATTTAATAGAGGTAAAACTCCTTAAAAAATAAATTAACAATGAGTACAAAGTATAAATTTCATGCTATCTTTGATAATAAAGTCTTAAACAGAGCTTTAAATATCTTCCAAAATATTCTAGAGAAAAAAAATTCTTTGGAAAATTTAACTAGTACTAAAATTGTTATATCTGATAATACTGCTATTTTTACTGGATTAAACTCCACAATAATAGGAGTTAAAGAATGCCCTGTAATCGTTGAAGTTCCAGGGCAAATCATCATAAATGCTCACATCTTTTATGATATTGTAAAAAAAATCACTCATCCTGAAATTATAGTATCGCAAGAACTTGAAAGCAACATTCTCACCATTTCAGCTGGAAAATCTATATTTAAGATTCCGCTGCAGGAAAAAGATAACTTTCCAGACATAGACATAAATAATTTTGAAAGCAAATGCCTTGCGAACAATAAAGATTTGCTATTTCTTATAGATAGCATTCTTTTTACAGCTGCTGTGAATGATGTGCGACACTATTTATGTGGAATAAAATTTCTCAAAACTGGCAATGACATTGAAGCTGTTGCAACTGATGGTCATAGACTTGCAATATCAAAAACTCATTGCATTGAAAGCGATGATCAGGATATTGGAATTATAATACCGAGAAAAACAACTCACGAAATTAGTAGGCAGATAAAAGAGAATATCGAGGGAACCACAATCATAGCTTTTAGCATGCAAAAGATCGGTTTTTTCATGGATAATGGTAAAACAATTATTATTTCAAAATTGATTCATGGTAATTATCCAAATTACCATGATATAGTGAAAGCTCAACACAATTTGGAAATTACTCTCAATAATAAATCACTCATTGAAGCGATTGAAAGATGTATTATAATTTTGGATGAAAAAAATACAAAAGCTATGTGCATCAACATCAATGAAAATGATATTGTCCTTACAGCTCAATCCGACAATCGAGGATATATTTATGAAACAATAGATGATTGCTCTATAAATTACATAAATGTGGATGTTAAGGAAAAATGCACTAGCGTTATGGTTAATGCATACTATCTCCATGAAATAGCAAAAAATATTAAATCGGAGAGAATTATTCTTTGTATAAAAGAAAAATCTAGACCTGTTTTAGTTAAGGATGAGAATAATGAAAATAAATTTTATTATTTAATGCCGATGGTTGGCAAATAGCATTAAATTAATTTACATTTCAGCAGAATTAGTATACCAATTTTGTTGATGATTTTGAGCAGTTTTTTGTACTTCCAAAGTATTACTAACTTTCTCCTTTTCATCACTAAAGCAACTCACAAATGCATTAGAAAGAACTCCAATTGGAGTGAAAGCTATTTCTATCTTCGAACCTTTTACCGCTGCACACTTCTGAACTGCACTAACAATCACAGATAAAAACATCACAACAGCTACTATTGCGGCAATTGATGCTAAAGCTGAAAAAACTAAATCGTTGTTTTTGATTCCGCTGTCATTCAACTTCTTCAAAGATTCAAATGATTTAGAAAAATCCTGCATTTGATTGCTCTGCCTCGATAACGTGTGAAAATATTCATTATAAACTTCAAATAATTGATATTTCGTACCGTTATCCAATGTTTTTAAAAATTCGTTCAATTTCCCATCAATAATAGCATCAAGAAAATTTTCATTCTTAGCTAAATAAGGCATTCTCTCAGTAAGAAATTCAATAAATTTTGAATCAGAAAATGGCGCAAGATCCATGATGTCTATCATTTTATCATTCAAAACCCTCAACAAGCTTTGATAAGAAGACCAAGAAATTGAATCGAATGTTAAAAGAAATTTAGAAAATGGATTTCCACCCTTCTGCAGAATTGTATTTGTAGCATTATAAATTGTATTAAAATCTTTAATCTTAAAATAAGTTAAATATATTGAAAATACTGCAATTAAAGATATTGCAATGAAAGAACAAAATCCCAGAACTTGCACAAATGATGGTTTTAACATAACACAAAATAAAAACTATTAACACAATTATAGTTGATAACACATTTATGAAAACAGAAATAACACTCCGTACTGATTATTTTTTCAATACATTAAGATATTTATAAAATTTATTTAAAACTATAGCATTTAAAATATTTCCTTTATATTTTTTGATTCCAAGCATCAAATGAGCGCGGTATTATTATAAAAAAAATCAATCAATATGAGAAAAATCACAGATAGCTTCAAACAAATTTTACAAAACGACGTTACAACTTTGGCTCTATGTTGGAAAATCACAAAAACAAACACATCTCAATTATTTTTCACAGAAGCAAATCACGATATAAAAATCGACAATCAAATTTATAGAGCATCAACTGGGTTAAGTTCCAGCGCAATAAAGGAGGATTCTAGCTTTGCAATTGACAATCTTGATATTGAGGGGATTTTAGATTCTGAAATCATAAAAGCGGAAGATATATTAGCAGGGATTTATGATAACGCTATGATTGAAATTTTCCTTGTCGACCTAACAACTAATGATGAAAATCAAAACAAAACAAATGTTCTTTTTCTAAAACGTGGATACATAGGAAACATAAAAATCATAGGTAACAATAAATTTATCGCAGAAATTAACGGCTTTCTAGAATCAGGAAAGCAAAACATCACATGCAGATACGGCACAACATGTAGAGCGAATCTTGGAGATGAAAGATGCAAATTCAATCTAGAAAGCTTCACTCATCAAGGCTTCGTTTCAGAAGTTTTTGACAATAAAACATTTAAAGATGTCACTACGTCTCAGGAAAATGGTTATTTTGATCATGGCGCAATACTCCTATTTCACAATCTAAAATTCATTCATAAAGGGAATGTTAAATTTTTTATCAATCAAACATTCGAATTATTTGAACCCACAAACATAAACCTAGAACCTGGAATGATATATTACGCTTCGATTGGTTGCGATAAAAGTGCAAACACCTGCGTTACAAAATTCAATAACATTGTCAATTTCAGAGGAGAGCCACACATACCTGGAATTGAAAAACTTTATAGGACAAAGAGTTGAATATAGACTATAATTAATGTCATTTCAATGTTTTTAAGACTATGTAGTAGGCGCGAGGATCTTTTCCAGTTTGCATTATTGCCATCCCAGTCCTGCAAGGACGTGAGATCCATAAGGTCTTTTCCTTAATGCATCATTAATTCCTTATAAAATCCTATGGGATGAATCCCTAGCATGACAATATAAAATTGTTGTCATTCCAGGATCGTACTTGTTAGATCCGTGGAATCTTGTTAGCTCTGAGTAAAATGCATCACTAATGATTGATGAGATCCTACGCCCCTTCATGGATAGGATGACATTACGATACTGTTGTCATCCCAGTGTGGTACACACGTGGGATCCGATGAGGTTTGAGGAATATACTGTAGAGATCCTACTGGATGAATCCCTGGGATGAAATACCTTTTGCATTCTTGATTCCTGACAAGATCCTGCGCTTCGCTAGGATGACAAGAACTTTTAAGATCCTATGATGATAAAAGCTTATGCTTATAATAACAACCCGTCAATATTTTCTTCTAATTAAGATGCCCCATCACCTCTCTCTTCGTCTCTAAATACCTATTATTATAAAGATTGCTATCAATTTCTATAAACACTCTATTCACAACATCTATTCCATTTTTTTTAAGAAACTCAATCTTTTCCGTATTATTTGTGATTAACTCACATACACCAATCCCCAATTTCTTGATTATATTCACTGCTGTTGTGAAATTTCTCTCATCCTGCTCGTATCCAACTGCGTGATTTGCTTCAATCGTATCAAGACTTTCCTGCTGAAATTTATAAGCACGAATTTTATTTGCAAGTCCTATAGCCCTTCCTTCATCAACAGCTTGATAAACAATAACTCCATATCTACCCTCCTCACAATATATTTTATTCATATGCTGAATTGATAAATGAAGTTGATCATGACAGTCACACTGCAGACTATTCAACAAATCACCCGTATAACATCCTGAATGAATACGAACTAAAGGAATTTTTGATTCATCAATCTCACCAATAATAATTGCAACGTGAGACCGTCCAAAAAACAATGCATCACGAAAAACACGAATTTCTGAATTCTTCGCATGACACAAAGCGATTTTTGAACGACTCACCTCCTCCAAATATTGCGCATCATCTTTTAAATCACAATAACCAAAAATATCCGAAATAGAAAGATCTGGTATATTCAACTCTTTGAATATTTCGTGAAAATTAATATCATCAGGTAATTTGTGAATAACAGCGATCGGTAAAAACTTTCCGATTTTCATCAATGAAATAACTCCATCCATCAAATTATGAGATATGATACTTTCATTATCAATCAAAAACTGATAAGATTCATTTTCATTCAATATTTTAGAAATTTCATTCTTATCGCAAAGTAAATTAATATAATCACTATTTGATTTAATATTAAGAAAATTTGCTTTTCTCCTCGTAATTATTAAATTATATTTTTCAACTTCAGAATTCAACAAAAATTGAGAAATCCCTTCATCAAAAAACTCAGCGCTAAAAACTAAATATCCATTTAAAACAATTGGAAAGCCACGGGCAAGAAGAGACAACGAATCTTCTACTCTCTTGCACAAAAGAAAGTTCTTTTTATTAATTAACATTACTTTAAAAAATCACCACTTAATTAAAGTATATTAAAGATTGTTGAAAATTACAAATAATTTATAGTAATTTCTAAACCGTCAAATTTATATACCATTGAAGAATATAATATATAAATTGAACATGAAATTCTTCAATTACCACTCCTTACTATAAATAAAACTTGCTCCACAAGCCATATTTGCAACTGGAACCTTTACTTTTGTCACTTTCAGGCATAATGCACATGCAACTTTACTAATTTTTGGCTCTATCAACATCACAATCTCCTTTGTCAATTTCTCCATAGTTCTAAATTCCATTTCAGACAATTTTTTGGACATCAAATCAACAATATTTTTAAAATTAAGAACGTCATTAATCTCATCTGTTTCGCAAGCTAATGGCTCATCTTTAAACTTTACCGTTAAATCAACATTTATCAATTGCTTTGTTCTTCTCTCATCTTGAGTAGAGCCAATATTAATCCATAACGCTATTTCAGGCAAATGAAGACTATACATAAATCTATATATCAATAATATAATTTCATTTATAGAAGATAAATAAAAGACTTGGAATCAAAAATCACAATATAAAATCGCGATTATATAATCTTTTCTTAATGAATTAATTATATAATGAGCAATATATTAATCATATAACAATATCATGAATAGATTAGCTTTAGTTACTGGTGGAACAAGAGGAATTGGAAGATCAATCTGCATAGCATTAAAAAATGCTGGATACAAAGTTATCACAAATCACTACGGACATTCTGACGCAACATCAGATTCAGAATATGATATTCCTGTTTACGAATGGGATGTTTCAAATTTCGACATTTGTCATGAGAGAATAAAAGAGATAGAAGAAAAATATGGACCAATAGATATTCTAATAAATAATGCTGGAATTATAAAAGATGGCTTTATGCATAAAATGACGCTAGAAGCTTGGGAATCTGTGATGAGGATAAATCTTTTTGGTTGCTTCAACATGTGTCATGCTGTTATTGGTGGAATGAGAGAAAGACAATATGGAAGAATTGTAAATATCTCATCAATCAACGCATTATGCGGAGCTGTTGGACAAACAAATTATTCAGCAAGTAAAGCTGGGATAATAGGTTTGACAAAATCTCTAGCACTTGAGTCAAGCAGAAAAAATATCACAGTGAATGCAATCGCCCCAGGATATATTGAAACAGACATGACTAATCAAATCGCACCTGAAATTAGAAAAGAAATTGAAAAGACAATACCGATGTCTCGCTTCGGAAAGCCAGAGGAAATTGCTAGAGCTGTTGTATTTTTAGTTGATGAAAATGCTGGGTTTATAACTGGTGAAACAATTTCCATAAATGGTGGAGCTTATATGCAATAAATTTGCTTTAAAAATTATATATAAGATAAAATTATATTAATAAATTATATAATTGCGTTAAAAGAAAATGACTGATACAATACCAACAGATTTAATACCATCTGATTTAAATACTAACGAATTAAATCCCGATACAATAATGAATATAGATCGATTATTTGGAATAGCAATTGGAGTAACTATTTTACTCATAATGGTGGCAATTTTATCAACATTCATTGCTCAAAGAATTAAAAGTAAGTACAAAAATAATCAAACTCAAAAAATAAAAGAAAATAATAGTATTAATAGAAATATTAAAGAAGAACTTAATAGAGAAATTGAAAAATATCAAAATCAAATATATGAATGCTGCTCAAAAGACCATCCAGATGAAAAAGATTTAGAGTATATAAATAATAGAAGGATGAGTGAGTTTAATGATGAGAAATATAAATTGAAGAAAAATCCATATGTCGAGATAGAACTATCTTTACTTCAAAATCAATTAGTCTTTTGTGAAGATAGATTCGAAGTAGCTGCTAAAAATTTTAGCAAAATAAAAAAATTAGCAAATGAGAATAATCCGAAAATAAATAAATTGCTATTGGAATTATTAAAAATTACTGGAAATACTCAACCATTGTTTGAGCTTTATCATAGAAGTAGCGCATTTAAAGTACTTGAACCAAATCAATCAAATCCAAATGTTGAGTATACACAAGTCAAAAATATCGGTGCAATTAAATTGCATCTAACAAACAAATATCAAAGTAAAATCATTTATTCAATTCAAAATAAAAAATTCGATGAGGCAAAAAAAAATATTCAGATATATAAAATGCTTGCATATTATGAGGCAAGAACTCTTTACGTCTTAATCTTAAAACAAGCTTTTCCAGAAAATTATAAAGAAGAATTTAAAAATAGATTCTCAGGACAAAATATCGCAGAATATGAACTAAGCGATGAATTTATAGAAAAATTTCAACAAATACTAAAAGATGAATATGTCTATTCTTTGGTTAGTATGAGATTTGAATATATAAATGAAAATAAAAGTTTAAGAAATAAACTTGGGATAAAAAATCTAGGAAAATACTGGAATATTATAAAGGATTATACAGACAATCCAAAAAATCCAATTGAGAAAAGAAGAGAAATGACTGATGAGGAATTCAAATTAATTACTGAAATTGCAAATAACGATTTAATCATTGAAAACCTTGGAATGGCAATTAATAATATTACAAAAACAAACAAAAAATACGAAAAACTTCATTGTGAAAACATCACGCAAAAAAAATTCCAAGCACTAGATCAAAAAAACTTCGATAGAACTATTGATTTTATCAATAAAAATAAAATTGCGGAAAAAACAGATGAGATTCTCAATCCACCAAAACCAAATCTCGACAAAGCAAGAACACGAAGTAATTCACTCGAACTCTAATACATCGCATAAGTTGAGTAGTTGATTTTTTACACCTTCCAAGCTACTCTCTAAAATAAATTTGTAATTCAAAAAATTATGGCAATTCAAATTCCATATATCAACCCAATCGCAATACAAATCGGGCCAATTGCAATTCATTGGTATGGACTAGCATACATTGTTGGAATTTTCATAGGAATCGCAATAATAAAAAAATTAGACGAAAAATATCAGTACTTTCTAAAACCAGAATTTATTGATTCATTCATATTCTACACAATTCTTGGGATCATTCTTGGCGGAAGAATCGGCTACATAACTTTCTATAATCTACCCTACTATATAAATAATCTAAGTGAAATTATACAAATTTGGAATGGTGGAATGTCCTTCCACGGGGCATTAATCGGACTCACAATTTCTACCTACCTATTTACAAAAAAATACTCTTTGAAGTTCTTTGCAATCGCAGACTATATAGCTTTCGTTTCACCAATTGGAATTTTCCTAGGGCGCATCACAAATTTCATCAATAACGAATTGGTTGGAAGAGAAACAGATTGGGAATTTGGAATTCAAAGATATGGTGAAACAACAGTACGACACGCAAGTCAGCTATATGAAGCATTCGGAGAAGGATTACTTCTTATATCAATATTCATATTCTTGGAAAAGAAATATAAAATACTTTCGAAAAACTCCCTGACAACAAGTCTTTTCCTAATTCTCTATGGAACGATTAGATTTATAATAGAATATTTCAGAGAGCCAGATGAGCAAATCGGCTTAATACTAAACACCTTCACAGAAGGTCAAATACTATGCGCGATGATGATAATATTTGGAATATTGATACAAATTGGAAAAAAATTCATTTTTCCACAATCTGCAAAACAATAACATCTACCTTACGCAGCAAAATATAAAGTTGGGATCGATTCATTTGTAGAAACTTCATTATTTCCAAATTCACATTCGCATAAATTATCAGAAGAATTCAAATAATCGCATTCTTCAAATCCCATATCAAGCTTATAAAACAATTCTCCTATCTCATCCAAATTTCCAGTCTTAGATATAGTTGCATAATAATTATATACAGATGAATCATTCCAATCGCTGCTTACGTTAAAATAAAAACTATCAATTTCACTAATTCCTATGCAATCAGAACTAATATGATCATAAAATGAATTCAACATTGCAAAAGCATCGTTAGTCTTTCCGCCAACAGAAACTCTAAAACAATATAAATCACTATTTGCATAATCAGTGAATAAATCAAAACCAAAGCTTGTACTTTGTATTTGCGGAACTTGAATCTCTGAATCAAATATAAAAGAATCTTTCAAATCTTCAAACTTTCCATCTTTTGATAAATTAATCGTAACATAATTAACTTCTGGATTTTCTAAAGATGCTTCAACATTGAAAGAAAATCTATCCCAAGATTCATTCCCTAAATTAAATTCTAACATACCAAATAATTCAGATGGATCAGAAATTTCGATAGATATTGAAATATCTAAATGATACATATCCTTATTATTGTAATCAGAAGAAAAACTTATACTAAAATTTTCTCTAAAACCATTATCAATAATCGGCATCATATTTGTCCTCATAATGTTAAAATAATACGAAAAATATTAACATATGTTAATTCCAAATGCAACAATAAATAATTTATCAAGTAAATCTAGTATCTTTGCAAATCTTGCATTATCAATTAAAATATAAATTATAACTTTACAAAAACTATTATATAAATTAACTTGAATGGATAAGAACAACAATCTCGAAGATCATAATACAGAAAACTCCTCTGCAAATAGAAGGAAAGAACAAGAGAAAATATTACAAAAGAAAAAAATTGAAAGATTACAACAACAACTACGCTCTAACATGAAAAGAAGAAAAACTGAAAATAAATCCAGCAATTCCAAGGAATAGAATCAACATACTATCAAATTTGGTTAAAAAATTGACTAATTAATTAACTTATGTTAATATATAAATATATAACTTTTTAACAGTCAATATGTCCCAACATCAGCCCTACATACATAATAAAAACTTCACTTTTACACTGGAAAACAGTTCATGCGATCAATATACACTAAATATTAAGATACATGGGGATATTGGAAACCCTAATGAGGTTTTTAATACATTGAAACCTGACAATAATAGTGAAAATACAAATAGTAATGATCCATATCTTAATTTATCTGAAATGCAACAAGTATTTTCTGAATATTTCAATGACAAATATATTGAAGCAACAGGAAACACTGCAAATATACTATATTTAGATCCATATGACAAGAATCTGTATCATTATGATCTATTGATAATTGCAAATGGAAACTTTTCTGATATGTATGACTTACTACACAGTTTTGAACAAAATCTTCATGCGTCTGACTATAATTTCTAAAATACACTAAACAATTAAACTAATTAACATATAACTTAATATAAAGGTAAAAATATGACAGTAACATCACTACACAACATAGATTATGATTTTACAATTCAAGAATATGGCAATGCATCTGAATTAAATATTGTATTTGAGGGAGAAATTAAAAATCCTGATGAGATAATAAATATGCTAGATTTAGTTCCAAATCATGATAGTCACTATGAATTATATGAACTAAATGAATTATTCGCTGAATATTTCGATGAAGCATACACTTATCTGATAGGAGAGCACACAAACTTGATATCCCTAGAACAATGTGGAGACAATTTATATCATTATGAAGTCTCAATAAACTCACAAGGAAGTTTCTCTGAAATAAAAAATATACTTGATGATTTCAGAGAAAATTTCCACAGTGCAGACTATGATTTCTGGTTATAAATTATATAATCACAGATAAATAAAATTAGAATAAAATCAATATTCTTCCCAAGGCAAACCATCTGCCTTCCACCCATTTATCTGCCCTCTACGCTTTTGATTTTCGTCTCTTTCACCATCAAAACCGTTCTTTATAGAATAGCAATTCCCATGAAATTCACGAATTTCATTCGCAGCCTGCTCTGAAACTTTTCCATCCCTGCATAACAAAAATGCTGTCGAATCCTTATTAAAAATATATTTTTTATAAGTATTTTTAAAATCAGGATTGTCACGCATAGATGGATAAAGTTTGTATGGAATATTAATTACCGGCTTACCAGCATCAGTTAAATCAGGTTTTCCATTAAAAATTGCCTCTGGCTCTGATCTAATATCAACCAAATATGCTATTTTATTCTTCATTATTTGCTCTAGAGAATCTCTTGGATTCACACTTAAGTCATCATTTTCCAAACTATCTTCTTCTTTAGCCCTCTCATCATGATTGGACATTTGATTTCGTTTCAAAACATCAAAACGACCTCTATCATCAAAATTACTGTCCGATTCATCTTTTGTGGCGGCATTCTTTCTATCTTCAAAACCTGATAACATATTTTTTTTATTGACCTCCCAAGAATTGAATTTAGACGATTCAAATTTCTCACTCATGATGCTACAATTAACTAAAGATAAAATATTTAGTTACGAGTATAACAATTATTACGCGTATTTAAAGTATTTTTTACAACTTTTTTATTTTTTTCCGTAACGAAATATGAATTTATCAACTAAAAATAGCTCAAGAAAAAATCAGCTCAGATATCACGCTTCATACCGCGGATGCAAAGAAAATGAACTAGTTTTGAGAGAATTTTGCGATTTATATTTGGATGAAATGAATGAAGAAGAGCTTTACCTATTCGAAGAAGTCCTTAAAATTGAAGACACAACAATCTTAGATTATTTGTATAATAGAATTGATCTGAAAAATGATGAGCTATTTAATAAAAACAAGCTATTAAGAAAAATTCTGGAAAAAATAAATAAAAAGTAAAGTTATACTTTATATTTCTATTAACATCCATTAAAATAATAATAAATTAATAAAATATATACATGAAAGAGACATCAAAATTAAAATTAGGAATAATCCTTGCAATTGCAATGGCAATAATATACATTGCAGCCCTTGAAACAATTTCCCATACTATCAAAAATTTCAGAGATACGTTTGATGAGAAATTATTTCCAAAATCTTCAATTCTCTTTGAAGTTCTTGGAGCTATCGCAATTTTTTTAGCACTTCTCGCGATATCAAATTTTTTTCTCAATCTAAATACTAAGAGTGTAAAATTTTTATATTATTCAACTTTATACAATCAAAATACCAAAATAAAAAAATATGACGGAAGCACAAACTCAGAAACAATATCTTTTATCAATATGAATGAAAAAGATATCATGGGATATTATGAAAATAATGTTTATTTATTGAAAAAAGCTATGGAAACATATATTATTGGAAATGCAAAAGAGAATTTTAATAAATATAAAGATACAGAAAATAAAAATACAAATGAGACATTAAATACTGATGACATTATATTTCCCATTAAACTTGAATTTAAAGCTCAATTTATCCCAGAAGAAATAACAAATCATCTATCTGAATTCGCTAAAGAATGCGTTAAAACTCTACTACTTGAAGAACTTAAAAACTATGAAAAATTCAAAGCAGACTCAAAAAATACAACAACCTATAGAAGCTTCAATGGTACATCATATTATAATGCAAGAATCTATAATAAATTAGACGATGCTCTTTCCAGAGAACAAAGAGAAGAAATTCGTATAAATACTATCAGTGAAATTAACAAAATAAAAGAAACATTTGGATTTCCGTCAATAATTCCATCAATAAAAATTGACCTATCATCTACTATAAAATCTCAAATTTTATATTCAATATAAAATCTTATTATGTAACAATTGTTGCTAAATAATAAATGCGGTTTTGTCATCATAGCCACGTACTTGATAGTGGCTTATGAATCTCTTCAGGACATTCCTCATACTTCAAGGGATCCAACATGTGTACCACACTGGGATGACAATTTACTTCTCACTTTGTTCAACTAGAATGGCAACAATCTTCCTTCAACCATTCTATTATGTAATAGTTACAATTATATATTCAAAACAAATAATAAAATATGACAATGAAAACGTGTAAATTTTTCTAAACAAATATCTGATATTATTTGATTACTAAATAAGGAAATACATCCTAATATTAAAAAAAACATTTCTTATATGGATACCGTTAGTAAAGATAATAATTTAGAGCAATACGCAAAACCAACAGTAAATATGTTTCTTGTTGTTACATTTATTGGATTAGCTAGATTTGCGGAAAATATATACACTCCTTTTCTCACGGAAATACAAAAAGATCTACACACAGGAGAACATAACGTTCAATGGACAATCTCATCTTGCTTACTAGGCTTTGGAGTTGGAAATTTATTCTTCGGAATAATATCAGATAAATATGGAAGAAAATCCTGTCTTATATGGGGATTAATTATATTTATTCTCGGATGCTTTCTGTGCTATATATCAACATCAATAGGAATGCTAATGATCGGTAGATTTATTCAAGGCTTTGGAGGAACTATAAGCTCTGTCATCACGCAGTCAATGGTACGAGACATCTATATACAAAATGAATTAAGAAAAAAATACGCACTAATCTCTTCAACAAGATACATTTTCCCTCTAATGGGCCCACTCGTTGGGGAAATATTAATAATTTTTTATGATTGGCATGCTGTTTTTCTAATATTAACAATTTGTGGCTTAATAATGTTATTTATTTCAATATATGAAGTAAAAGAGACGCTTCCAAAAAAAATGAGAATCCGAAACATTGAAATAAAAAAACCACTAATAAGAATTGCAAATGACAAGGAATTGATAACAAATACTATATCTATAGGACTAATTATTGGGCTAATATCTGCCTATTATATAGAGGCTCCATTTTTAATCATCAAGATATTTAATCTATCAAGAAAACATTATGAATTTTCTATGATATTCATATTAATTGGTGGCCTAATAGGTGGATATCTTTCAAAAAAACTTACTGACAATCACAATGCGATTGATCTAGCAAACAAAGCATCAACTTTCTCTGTTATAATTTCGGCAATTTTTCTCACAACAATATATTTATTGGAATACTGCGGAATACCATACAACAATCCCATATTCCTTATAATAACAATCACATCACTAACACTATTAGTAACATCAAATGCAATAACATCTTCACAGGTACAAGCAATAGCATTACAAAATTACAGTAACTCCATAGGAATCACAACTGCATTTTTCAATGCTGGATATGTAATAATAGGCTCTGCAATAACATATATGATTGGCCTCTTTCATACTAGCTCAATCTTTTACATGCCATTTATATTCTTCACAATATGTGTTCTTATGTTTTTAAATTCAATTAAAATGAGAGAATTGCAAACTAAATACTTCTAAAATATCTGCTTACAGTAAACTCTTAATTTATTATATAATGAGAAAATAGCACAATAATAAAATCAAAATTATATGAAAATATTGCTCGTTGGTGGAACTGGATTGATTGGAAGTGCTGTAATAAAATTACTTAGCAAAAAACATGAAGTAATTTTAGCAACATCATCTGGAAAATCCGGAATAAAAGTTGATATAACAAATATCGACTCAATCAAAAATATGTATAAAGAAATTGGGCAAATAGATGCAGTTGCATGCGCTGCTAGCGGAAATAAACTACATTTTGGCGATTTGCTAAAATCAACAGAACAAAATTATCAGGATAGTTTTGAAGCAAAATTACTTTCTCAAATCAATCTAGTTCATTGCGGAATAGAGTATATAAATCCAAATGGCGGATCATTCACTTTAATCAGCGGAGTAGTCGAAAGAGATCCAATTCGTGGCGGAACAGCAGCTGCGATGGTTGTTGGTGGATTGCATGGATTTGTAAATAGCGCTGCTATAGAATTACC
>JBIKUW010000024.1:0-14829 GCA_044347385.1 Rickettsiales bacterium | reverse complement strand
AACTGATATCCTCTTCCCCAAACAGTTTGTATAAAATCTATTCCGCCTGATGCTTTTACTAGTTTCTTACGTAATTTACATACA
Organism: Rickettsiales bacterium; assembly: GCA_044347385.1. Taxonomy (GTDB): domain Bacteria; phylum Pseudomonadota; class Alphaproteobacteria; order Rickettsiales; family CAIPFW01; genus CAIPFW01. The sequence continues at coordinate 14,745 of JBIKUW010000024.1, read as the reverse complement.
AAAACGTCTATAATCTTAATCTCTGGTTCATCAACTCCACCATATAGATTATTTAAAAAAGCTTCTTTTGGAACAATTCCGTTTCTTGTAGCAAGAATTTCTAGAATTGCGTATTCCTTTCCTGTTAATATTACTGGTTGGTTGTTGCAGTAAACCTCTTTGCTATCTAGGTGTATTGCAAGTGGTCCAATTTTGCACACAGAGCTTTCTAGTCCTCTAAATCTTCTGATCACAGCTTGAATTCTAGCAATTAATTCTGTGATGTGATATGGTTTAACGATATAGTCATCAGCGCCGAACCCTAGAGAACGTATTTTGCTTTCTAATGCCCATAAAGCAGAAACTATAACAATTGGAGTTTTGATTCTTGCAGATCTAAACTTCCAAATCAAGTTATAAGCAAGAACATTTTGTCTTGTTTGTTTTCCGCTAGGGCCCATTGTTGTGTTTTTTGGATCGCTTTTGAGTACAATATCTTGAACAATCACTGAATATTCTCTAGATTGAGCAGCTTCAAAAGCATCCTGCATATTGTCCGTAACATCTGTATAGTAACCAGCTTCGAGGAAAGCAGCCTGCATAGCAGCCGCAGTCATCGGATCGTCTTCTATTATTAAAATGGAATTCATAAAAATACCTATAAACAATGCTAACTCTTTTAAGAGTTAAAAATATAATTAAGATAAATATAAAACATAATTATGTATTTTTCAACAAAAAAATATAAAAAATAATGTTTTTCAGCTAAAAATTGTAAATTTTTTTCTCTTTATTATTACTCCTTCATTCTACTAGTGTTTTGGGTGATTTTTATTAAATATTATTAAGCAAAACAATTAAATTAAATAAAGTCATTAATAATGCGTTAATTATAACATTAAAAATTAATATTTCTAGTGTTTATGTGTAATTTCTTGTTAAGAATCGTGTTTTTCTATGTTTTTTTTCCTAAATTAATTGCATTTTCTAGTCAAAATTTGATTTTTGAAATTTTTTTGATCTAAAATTTATTATAATGAATATTAAATGTCAATTCTTGAGGATTTTTTGTGGTTGGTAATTTGTTTTTAGCGTTGCTGCTGGTGTTATTTTGGGCCTCTAGCTCTGGTATTTTCAGCATATTCCTTTTATCTTGCGGTGCAGTTAGTATTGTAATTACATATTTTTTATACTTTTTTCTTATTAAGATTACCGAAGATGAATTTAATATTGATCTTCATGTTTATGATAAAATTTCAAATATATTTATTTTGTCCAAAAATATATTTAATTTGATTGGAGATATAGCTTTTTGTTCAATAAGATTGATGTTGAAAATTATCTTTAATAAAAAATCAGATTCATCTGTTTTAAAGTTAAATTTTGAATGCGTTGATTGCAATGCAAGATTAACAATGATTGCACATCACATAACTATGACTCCTGGTTCTATATCAATTCTTCAAGATGAGAAGAATATTTATGTGCATTGTATTGATGTCGAGACGTCCGAGGAAATGAAAGAATTGTATAACGCGAATGAAAATTAGAAATACATATTTTATAATAATTCTGTAGAATGTATTTCTAAGTTGTTTTAAAAATTTTTCTTGAGATGAAATTTATTTTGTTATTTTTAATTTTACTGATTTTTGCAGATCAGTTTTTGATTTACTTTTATGGTGAAGTGTCAATTGAGAGTTCTAAATATTTAAAAATTGGATTTATTAGCTCGATTTCTGCGTTTGTTTTAGCTTCGATATTGAATTTAATTGCAATTATTCGTGTGGATTGATGAAATTTTGGTAAAAATATAGTTGTTTTTATTAAAATATTTTATATAATGCATTGCATGCGTTCATGGTGGAATTGGTAGACACGTAAGCTTGAGGTGTTTATGACGAAAGTCGTGGAGGTTCGAGTCCTCTTGAGCGCACCAATGTTTTATTAAAATGTTTGAAACTTGTATGCAATATATTTTTAGTATATTAATTTTCAAATTTTTTTTATTAAAAGTTGTGTTTTGTTGTTGATTTATAAAATATTTAATTTATAATTACTACGATTGTTGGAAAATTTATAAGCGGATGTGGCGAAATTGGTAGACGCACTGGATTTAGGTTCCAGCGACGCAAGTCGTGAAAGTTCAAGTCTTTTCATCCGCATTTTGTTATGGTAGTAAATATATGAATTTAGATCATTTAATTGCTGAGTTTATCAATAAAATCAATATTAGAGAAGTTAATAAGGATGTAGTATCTTCTCTAAGAAGAACTTATGATTTATCATTTGATACAAACGATTGGAAGAATTTTTTAAATAAAGCGATCGATATAAGTGTTCAATCAAATCCTCCAAAAGGTTTTAAAAAATCTCATAATGATAATAAAATTGTTTTAACAGATGAGCAAAGACACGCTTATTCTGAGAGAATTGTAAGCGATAAGTATAAGTACTGGGAAGCCTTGAGAGAGACAGTATTAGATGATTTGTATAAGAAGGTTGCCAAGGATTTGGGAAAAGACTCAACTAGACCAAAGTTTTCTTTGAAGTCCGAAGATGATAAAGATGTTAATTATGTTATGGAATTCGATGTTCTAGAGGATTTAGAAGATGTTGATTTCACAGCTTTGTCCTGTGAAGAGTATGTCTGCAATGTTACCAATGAAGATGTTGAAAAGGAAATTGCAGAATTTTTAGTTAAACAAATTAAAGAAATAGAGTCATTAGACAATAATCGTGCTGCAAAAGATGGTGATATAGTTGAAGTTGACTTTGTAGGTAAATTAGGCGGTGTTGCATTTGGTGGCGGCACTGCTAAGAATTTTAAATTTGAGCTTGGAAAAAAATCAATGCTTGCTGATTTTGAAGATGGAGTTTTAGGTATGAAGCCTGGCGAAGATCGTCATATTAAGGTTAAATTCCCTAATGATTATCAAGCAAAAAAATTGGCTGGCTTAGAAGCTGATTTTAAGGTTCATTTACATAAGATTTTTGATAAAGGTGAATACAGTGGTGTCGAAGATTTTGTTAAGTTGAACGAAAAAAATCACGGATTTAATGATATTGATGCATTTAAAGAAGCTGTAAAGCGCAACGTTGATTTTAATACGAATTACATGTTGTGGATTTTAAAGAAAGATAACTTTCTTGATAAGCTAGATAGTGTTTTGAGTTTTGAATTGCCGCAATTGGTTTTAGAAAGTGAATTTTCTAAGGCAAAAATGAATTATATGCAAAAGAAAGTTCAAGAGCTTCAATCACAAAATATTGAAGAGGGTGAAAATACTGAAGAGCGCATGGCATCAATGAAAAATGATATTGAAAAAGATGTTAAAGAATTAGAAGATGCTGTAAGAGCAAAAGTGAAAATTTCTATGTTTTTGAATGATGTTGCGCGTAAGAACAAGATCGATTTACATAATGAAGATATGAATGCAGAAGTTGTGGAGCAAGCAACTCTAAGGGGTATGGATCCAAATACTTTTGTAAAGCAGTACTGTAACAATGAGGATTTTGTAAATTCTTTGCGTGCAAGTGCATTTGAAGGAAAAATTTTGAAATTTATAATTGATAAAGTAAATTCAATTAAAATGGAATTAACGCGTGATGAAGCAAAAAGTCGTTACGAAAAAATTTTTATGGATAGTAGTAATTAGATGAGTACCTTAATACCTTATGTTATTGAACAAACTTCAAGAGGAGAGCGTTCTTACGACATTTATTCTAGACTTTTAAAAGAGAGGATTATTTTTATAACCGGACAAATAGAAGATTACATGGCAAGCGTTATTATTGCTCAGTTGTTGTTTCTTGAGTCTGAAAATCCTGAAAAGCCAATTTATTTATATATAAATTCTCCAGGAGGTGTTGTAACTGCTGGCTTAGCGATGTATGATACGATGCAGTATATCAAATGTCCTGTTATCACAATATGTATTGGTCAAGCAGCGTCTGCAGGCTCTTTGCTTTTAATGGCTGGTGAACCTGGTTTCCGTTATGCATTGCCAAATTCTAGAATTATGACTCATCAACCATCTGGTGGTGCGCAAGGTCAAGCAACTGATATTTTAATTCATGCAAAGGAGATTGAAAATATAAGAGAAAGACTGAATAGAATTTATGCTCACCATACTGGTCAAAGTTATAAGAAGATATGTGATTTAATGGAGCGTGATAAATTTATGAATCCTGAGGAAGCGAAAAATCTCGGGTTGATTGATAAGATTATTTGTACTAGAGATGATGTAAAACTGGATTAATTTTCAGGTTGGTTTTTATAACATCTTAATGCGGAATAGCCAGATGAATCTAGTTCATTTGATGGATTTTTAGATGCTAATCTATAAAAACAGAATATCATTATGCATAGTAATGCAGCTGCAACAACTAATGTCGATATGAAGTATACATATGTTTGTTCAATATTGTTACATTTTTTCTGAAATTCATTAAGTTTTTCAAATTTTTTTATAAAGAGCTCAGCATCTTCCTGTGATAATGATGATGCTCCTTCAAATAGATCTTGATTTTTTAAAAAAGCTTCGCAATATTTATAATATGTGTTTATTAGTAGTGTTTGATTATTTACATCAATAAGTTTTTTTGTAATTATTCCTTTGAAAATGAAATCATTTTGTAATGCATTTTGAGTTTTATCGTATAGATTTTTAAATAGATCTTTTATTGTTGTGTTGCTATTGTTTTCAATCTCAAAAAGGGAGTTGATTTCATGGTTTGTTGTGTATAGATTAAGTAAAATGTTTATTGATTCAGGTGTTTTTTTTCCAAATGTGTACCCACTATCAAATATTTTTTGTATAAATAAATAGATCAAATATCCTAAGCCAGCTAATATTAATGCTGACATGATAATTATTCCTTTTGTTATTGGTTTTTTGTTTTTACATTTGTTTGTCATTAGAGTTGATATATAATAAGAATAATACAACCATTAGTTGTTTATTTTATGAAAAATTTTATATTATTTCAATCAATAATTGTCATTTTATGAAATATATTAAAAAAAATTATTGATTTTGATTTTTAAAATTAATAAATTAATTGTGAAGAGGTTTTCATTTTTTTACTTAATGATATTGAATTAATTGTTATCTTGTGGTAGAATGTAAAAAAATCTGGAAATTCTATGGGCATTAATTTATATATACCAAGTCCTATTGGTTTTTGCGCTGGAGTTACTAATGCGATTGACGCATCTCACAAACTTTTTTCGTATCTAAGTGGTCATACAATATATTTTTACCATAAGATTGTTCATAATAATTATATAACTTCTGAATTATGCGAGAAAGGTGCTGTTTTTGTTGATGATTTGAATTTAATACCAGATAATTCTTATGTAGTTTTTAGCGCTCATGGCGTTTCGAACAAAATTGAAGATATTGCAAAGCAAAAAAATCTTAAAATCATTGATTTGACATGTCCTTTAGTTCATAAAGTTCACAATGAAGCTGAGCATTATCAGAATTTGGGTTATGATATTATTTATATAGGCACTAAGAATCATCAGGAGTCGAAGGGGACGCTTGGTAGGCTGGATAAAAGTAAATTTTATGTAGTTGAAAGCGAAGAAGATATTAAAAATTTAAGTTTTTCTGATAGTGACAAAATTGCTTATGTGAGTCAGACTACTTTGAATGTTGATAAAGTTGCAAAAATCATAAAAAAAATTAAAGAGGTTTTACCGAATATTGTGGGAAATGATTTAAATGATATTTGTAGTGCGACAAAAAATCGTCAGGCTGCTTTGAAGAATATAATTTCTAATTATGATATTGATTTAGTTTTAGTGATTGGTTCAAAAATTAGTTCCAATTCCAATAAATTAGTGGAAGTTGGGGGAAGTTTTTTAAGCGATAGTAATGATTTGCAAAATAAAAGATCATCATTTTTAATTGAGAATTATAAAGATATTGATGATTCATGGATGTGTGGAGTAAAAAATATTGTTTTGACTGCTGGCGCGTCTGCTCCAAAAATTCTGATTGACGAAACAATAAATTATTTGCGCGATAAATTTAATGTCGCAGTAGAAGAAGTGATGTACCTCCAGGAAAGAACAAAATTTTATCCACCAAAGGCTTTTAGAGAATTGGAGAAGGAATATCTATCACAAAATAATTAGTAATTTAATATATCTGTTCTATATCCATAACTTCTGGTATATTTGTGATTAGCATTTCTCGAACGCCATGATATAGTGTTTGAGTAGAGCTAGGGCATGAGCTGCAAGCGCCTTTTAATTTTAGATATGCAATTTTATTTTTATAAGCAACAAGTTGTATGTCCCCACCGTCCATAGCGATTTGTGGTCTAATGACATCGTTTAAAAATTCAACAATCATCTGTACAATGTTCAAATCGCATTCGTCACACTCAACTTTTTCGTCCGAGTAATCACCTTCGTCATTGCATTTGATTAGAGTGAGGTTTTTGATTTGATCTTCATACTGCATAATTGTCAAGATGATATCCGAAGACACAATATCCCAATTTGTTTGGTCAGTTTTTGTGATTGAGATAAAATCATATCCAAAAAATACAGATGTTATGTAATCTTTTTGAAGAAATTCATTTGCGAGATCAGATGAGTAGTTTGGATTTGGAGTTTCATCAAATTCCATTGAAAAATCTGGAGATATTAGTTGATTTTCAATTTGAAACTTCATCGCATTTGGATTTGGAGTTTCTAATTTATTAATTATTAATGACATTATTGAATTTTATATAATCCATATGTTAACCATTTTATAATAATTTATATATCATGTCAATGTAAGAGGTCATTTTTAATTTTTCAGAAATTTTGTATAAAATTTTTTTATTGATAAGTCGAGTTTTATGTGATACATAGTTTTGATGTGTTATTTGTAATCTGGTTATTGAAAATGCCTACATTTAAGGATTTTAATTCGATTGATCTGGTCGTTGGTACAGTTTTAGAGGTTTATATTTTTGAGAGAGCGAAGAAGCCAGCGTATAGGGTGAGGGTTGATTTTGGTAAAAAATATGGTGTTTTAGAGACTTCAGCTCAAATTACAAAGCATTATAAAATAGAAGATCTCATAGGGAAGAGAGTTGTGGGTTGTGTTAATATTGGTGAGAGAAATATAGCCGGGTTTACATCGCAGTTTTTGCTTTGTGGTTTTTGTGATAAGGATAATGAAATTGTACTTCCAATTATTAGTGAAGATTTTGATGTTGAGAATGGTTCGAAATTGTGCTGAATGGATCTAAATCTATATTAATATTGGAAATATTATAGAGTGTTTCATTTGCAAATATTCTATTGATAAGTAAGTCTATAGACATTGCTGTGAAAAACAATATGAAGCATAGTGATGCGAATATTAACTCAACTGTTAGTTGTAAAAAATCAAAAAATATATCAAATATATTGATTTTTGGTAATTTTTGATTTTTTATTCTATTCCTTTTTATAGTTTTGTATTTCTTATAGAAAATATAATATGCGTTCATATTATAAAGAGTTATTTCATTTTGAATTGTAGGAAAATTTTCCGATATATCTTTTTGATAAGTAAATTTTTTAGTGAAAAGTTTTTGATAAATGTTTATTTTATTTATGATCTTTTTATAATTTGTTTTTTTTGATGAATGGTTTTGTTTTCTATTTAAATGCTTTTTCCATGAATTGCTTGCTATTTTGTTTGTAAAATATATTTGTTTTGCGCTCAATTTTGGAGTATAGAAGGAATCAATCGATTTTTTTATGGCTCTTTCTCTGAGTATTAATTTTGAGATTAGTTGTGCTTTTTTTATCGAATAGAGGAGAATTTTTTTGAAAAAAATAAATAAAGTTTTAAGGAATGTCTTGACCATTAATTTTATTAATGATAAAATTATGTCAAATTTAATTTTTATTATATTTGTTTTAAATTTACTAAAAAACTTTAGCATATTAAATTGTTTTATTTTAGTTTGTAACAAATAAAAGTTTAAGAATTGTTTATTTTGGTTGGTTATTATGATTCCTAGGTATTCGAGGCCGCATTTTACTCATTTATGGTCTGATGAGAATAGATATAAGATTTTTTTGGAAGTGGAAACCTCAGCATGTGAGGCAGCTTCAAAATTAGGTATTACTCCTTCATATGTTGCTGATATTGTGAGAGATTTTGGTGGTTTTGATGCTGCGAGAATTTTAGAAATTGAGAAGAGCGTTAAGCATGATGTGATTGCGTTTTTGACGAATGTTGGTGAATTTATTGTTAAAAATGCGAAGGCCGATGATTATAAAAGATTCAATGAGTCCCAGATTCAGGATGCTTTGAGATATTTACACTATGGGATGACGAGTTCTGATCTTTTAGATACAACTTTTTCTTATCAATTGGTTCAGTCTTGTGATGGGATTGTTGAAGGGTTGAAGCTCGTTTTGGTTGAGCTAAAGGAGATGGCTATTAAATATAAATATCAGGTTTGTATTGGAAGAAGTCATGGTGTGCATGCTGAACCTATCAGTTTTGGTCAAAAAATTCTTGGTTTTTATAGTGAATTTAAGCGCTCACTATCAAGATTAACAAGTGCGCGTAATGAGATAAACTCCTGCATGATTTCTGGTCCTGTTGGAAATTTTGCGGCTTTGTCTCCGTTTGTTGAGAATTATGTTGCTCAAAAAATGAATATGAATCCTGAGTTATGCTCTACTCAGGTGATTCCAAGGGATAGATATGCTTATTTCTTCAGTGTTTTAGGGGTTTTAGCTTCTTCGATAGAGCATCTAGCAAGTGAAGTTAGGCATTTGCAAAGAACTGAAGTTTTAGAAGTTGAAGAGGGTTTTGGTGCTGGTCAGAAGGGTAGTTCTGCGATGCCGCATAAGAAAAATCCTATTTTATCTGAGAATTTGACTGGTCTTGCAAGGATGATTCGTTCATATGTTGTGCCGGCGATGGAAAATGTTGCGCTTCTGCACGAGAGAGATATTTCACATTCTTCGGTTGAAAGAGTGATTGCTCCTGATGCTTGTATTTTGACTGATTTTGCTTTGAATCGTGTGGTTGAGTTGTTGCGTGGACTTGTAGTTCATAAGGATAATATGGAGAAAAATCTTGGTATGTTGAGTGATATTTATCTTTCGCATATTACACTTTTATCCTTGGTGAGACTTGGTTTGACGCGTGATGATGGGTATAAAATTGTTCAGAGAAATTCAATGAATGTTTGGAGCGGAAGATTTAGTAGTTTAGTTTCTTCATTAGAAAGTGATCAAGATTTATTGAATATCCTTGAAAAATATAATAAAAATGCTGCAGATTTTTTTGGCGAAATTAAGAATTTTAATTATCTAGAGTATGTAGATGATGTTTTTGATAAGGTTCTAATTGACAATATTAACAATTAATTTATAATAGTTGTAATTTCTGATAGGTTAATTTATGGTTGCAGATACTGCTAAAGATCCAATTTCTACTATGAATGAGAAAAGATATACAGTTACCATAAATGATAAAGAATATACGTTCGATAATGACTATACAATAATTCAGGCATGCGAGTTTTCTGAGATTGAAATTCCGAGATTTTGTTATCATGAAAGGTTAAAAATTGCGGGAAATTGTAGAATGTGTTTGGTAGAAGTTGTTGGTGCACCAAAGTTAGTTGCTTCTTGCTCTGCAAACATTACTGATAAAATGGTGATTAAGACCAATAGTGAGAAGGTGAAGGTTGGGCGTGAGAATGTGATGGAGACTTTACTCATAAATCATCCTCTTGACTGTCCAATTTGTGATCAGGGTGGCGAATGTGATTTGCAAGACCAAGCAATGCTTTATGGTAAAAACTCTAGTAATTTCAAAGAAGAAAAGCGAGTTGTGCCAGAGAAAGATTTTGGTCGTTTTATTAAAACTAATATGACGCGCTGTATTCATTGCATGAGATGTGTGCGTTTTATGGATGATATTGCTGGTTCACATGAGTTGGATGTTTTGAATAGGGGTGAGAATTCTGAAATTTTTAATCTAAATGATGGTGATCTGAAGTCAAAACTTTCTGGGAATATTATTGATTTATGTCCTGTTGGGGCTTTGACAAATGCAACTTATGCATTTAAAGCGAGGCCATGGGAATTGAAGCGTACAGCATCTATTGATGTGATGGATTCTCTGTGCTCAAATATATATATTGATTCTTATGGTTTAGAGATTTTGAGGATTTTGCCGCGTGAGAATGATGCTGTGAATGAAGAGTGGATTTCGAATGAAACTCGTTTTTCGTTTGATGGTTTGCGCTATAATCGTTTGATGAGCCCATTGTTGCGCGTTGTTGAAAACGATTCTGTAAAATTTAAGAAGATTTCCTGGGATGAAGCTTTAGATGTTTTATATAAAAGGATTTCTTTAGCAGCTCCTAATAAAATATTTGTTTCGTCTGGTGATTTAGCGGATTTTGAATCACTGCGTGCTTTGAAAAAATTGTGCGAATACTTAAGAATCACTCAATTTGATTGTAGATCATCTGTTCCTTATTTGCCAAATAACTTTAATTCTCTCTTTAATACTGGAGTTTTGAATATTGATGAAGCGGATTGTGTATTAATTATTGGATGCAACATCGAGAATGAAGTGCCAGTTTTGAATGCTAGAATTCGCAAAAATATTAATTCTAAAAAGTTGCCTGTTTATGTAATCGGTGGAGAGTATGAGTTGAATTATGATTATAAATTTTTGGGAAATAATATTGATATTTTGACGAAAATTCTTAATGATGATATTGATTTTGCTGAAACTTTAAATGGCGCTTCTAAGCCAATGATAATTCTTGGCGAAAACTTGTTTTCTATATCTGAGGGCTTCTCAAATTATTTATGTAATGCGCTAGGTAAAATCTTAAAAAAGTTCAATAATGTTATTACTGATTCATGGAATGGGTTGAATGTTCTGTTTAAAAATCCAGGTTTGATAAACGGTATTCTTTCTGAATTTATGCCAAAGAATAGTAAATTTTCAAATTTTGATGATTCGGATTTGGATTTATGCTTTTTATTGTGTGATGATTCAATTGATCTAATGAAGGTTGATGCAGGGTTTGTTGTGTATCAAGGGCATCACGGTTGTGAAAATGCGTTTCTTTCTGATCTAATATTGCCGAGTCTTGCTTATACTGAAAAGTCTGCTACATATTTTAATTTGGAGGGTGCGGCGCAAAAGACCAATAAGGTTATAAATTTGCCTGACTGCATTGCGATGAAGGACGTTGAGATAATAGAAAAAATTGCTAAAAAGTTCAATTTAAATCTGAATGCGTTGAGTGATATTGATTATAAGTATGAATTAAATTTAGATGGTTTATCTAATTTAGATAGCAATAGGGAATTTGATTTTGATAATTTCTCCCACGAAATCAGTAGTTTATCTTTTGACAAAAAGAATATAATAGTGAAGAACTCGAGATATTTTAATGATTTATAATATATAGCATGTTTTAAAAGTTGTTTTTGTCATTTATTATGGTAGAATGCTGTTAGATTAATATTAAATTATGTGATTAATTATAAAATTTATGGATTTTATTATATATACAACAAAAGTTTGCCCTTACTGCGTAAGAGCGAAGGATTTACTAAAGTCAAAGGGTTTTGAATATAGAGAAGTTGATGTTTCTGGTAAGGATGAGATGAGGGAGTTGCTTGTTCTTACAACTGGAATGAAAACTGTTCCTCAAATTTTTGACTGCAGGGACGGGAAAGATATGCATGTTGGTGGTTATGATGATTTAGTTAAATATTTAGGTTAGCGTATGTTTGATATAAATAAAATGTTGAAGGAGCTTTCGAATATGAAAGATGTTTCCACAGAAAAGGTTATAAATGAGGATTTAAAAAATACTTTCTTTATTGGTGAATCTGGAGACGATGACATGGGTGTGAAAGTTCAGATTAATGGTTATCGTGAAATTAAGTCTATTAGTTTTACTAATGGTTTGAAGGATTTTATATTAGAAAGTCCAGAGGATTTTTGGCAGCTTCTTCCAGATTTGATAATTGCTGCTTTTTCTAATGCAACTTCTAAAATCGTAAATGACGAAGAAGAGAGTGGTGATTCATCCGATATTGTTGGGCAAATTAATAAAATGACAGAGAGTTTTGGAGGAATGGATCAGATACTAAAGAGTTTAGGTTCTGGAAATCCAAATGATTTAATGAAAAATATGGCGAGTTTGATGGGTGGAGGTCCGAAGAGAAAAAAATAAAATGAATTTGCAGCTGAGTTTAAAATACAGGCCAAAGAATTTTTCTGATGTGGTTTATCACGAAGAAGTTAAGAAAGTTCTTGCTAATTCTATTTTATCCGGTGATGTTGCGAATGCTTTTTTATTTTATGGCGATAGGGGAACTGGCAAAACAACTATTGCAAGAATTTTTGCTAAGGCTTTGAATTGTGAGAATATGATTGACGGGTTTAATCCGTGTAATCGATGTTTTTCTTGCAATGAGATAAATATGTCAGTGCATCCTGATATTTTTGAGATTGATGCTGCAAGTAAAAATACCGTTGATTCTGTTAGAGATTTGATTGATGGTGCAAAATATTTACCGATTCGTTCCAAATATAAGATATATATATTGGATGAGGTTCATATGTTTTCAAACAGCGCGTTCAATTCTCTTTTGAAGATTTTAGAGGAGCCCCCATCGCATGTACGGTTCTTTTTGAATACAACAGAATATCATAAGATACCGAAAACAGTGGTCTCAAGGTGTCAGAGGTTGAATTTCAAAAAAATTCCAAATTATGTAATAGCTCAACAGTTGAAAAAAGTTTGTGGTTTCGAGAATATTGAAATTACGGATGATGCTTTGAATGCGCTGTCTTTTATGTCTGATGGGTCAATGAGAGATGGGTTGTCATTACTCGATCAGGTTACGATTTTAACAAAAAAAAATATTAAATTGCATGATGTTTCGTCAATTTTAGGCTACCAGGAGGATAGCGAGATTTTAATTGATTTAATAATTGGGGTTTTAGAGTGTGATGCGAAGCTTTCGCTTGAGATTTTTGGCGAGATTTATCAGCGAAATGTTTCGTACGATTTATTTTTTGAAAAAATTTTAGATATAATTACAAATCTAATTATTGTAAAAGTTACCGGAGAAATAAAATATAATGATGTCTTTCCGAATGTACAAAAATCCAAAATTGGTAGTTTATTGCAAAGTACTGATCAAAACAAGTTGAATGCGTTATGGGATATATTTTCTAATGGGTACAAATTATTGAAGTCAGGTTTTTATAGTAATAATTTGAGTCTTTTGAATTTGACTATACTGCGTTGTTGTTGTGTTAATTTTAATAGTGCGCAGGATTTAGGAGAAAAGTTTGAGGTAAATTCAAAAACTAGTAGTGATTCTAGTGAAATTAAAAGTGATGGTCAAAATAACATGACAATTAGTGATGCCAAAGAGAGTGTAGTGCATAAAAATAAAGACGAAAATCAAAAGGAAAATATAATTGAAAGTCCTGTTATAAAAGAGGATTTGAAAGATAATAAGAATTTTGTACATGGTGATCTGGTAAAAATTTTGCACCAAATGAATGAGTTTGAGATGGTTTCAGTCTCTAAGGATTTCATTCATATTTTTAATTTTGATAAGTATGAGATTTTAGATACGAATAGGTTGCCTTCCAAGTATTTACAGTTTTTCCTTAAAATTCTGAGGCAAAATACTGAGCAGAGATGGAGAATTATTATTTCGGATGATGAAGATGATAAAAAGGGTAGTGATAATAGTGATTTGACGTCGCTAACTGATATCAAGATTGTTGAAAATGTTAGTAATAATAGCAATATTGAGGAGTTTGAGAATGTGAAGGGGAAATTTGTTAATTCAAATGAATTTTTTAGGAATTTTAATAAAACTTTTAATGTTAATATCAATGGCGTGAAGGTTACAAAATAATCGATAGAAAAGCTTGATTATTGTTGAAATTTTTCTTTTTTAATGTTACGATTTATAAAGTGTTTAGTAATTTATTATGTCAAGTATTATAAAGGCTAACGATTTGCGAAAAGGCAAAATTGTTGACTACAATGGGGAAGTTTGCGAGGTGATGAACTGGGAATTTCATAGGAAAGGTCGTGGTGGTTCAACGATAAAGATGGTGTTTAAGGGGGTTGATTCAGGAAATCAGAAAATTGTTGATTGTTCCGTGGATGAGAAATTTAATACTGTTGATGTTAGTGAGAAAATCATTCAATATATGTACGATGATGGTGATGGAATTTATGACATGGAGAGTTGTTATTATCCTTATAGCAAGTTGGATAAAGAGTTAATTCCTTTACTTAATTCAGAAATTGAGTTAAGAATTATATATATAAATGACGAAATTAAGACAATTTGTTTGCCGAAAAAAGCAAAAGTTAAGATTGTTGATACTGAGCCATCTTTGAAAAGTCAGACAGCAAAGGTGAGTTATAAGCCTGCAACTTTGGAGAATGGCTGGGTTGTTCAAGTTCCTCCATTTGTTGAGAGTGATGAGTATATTATAATTAATACTGAAGAGATGATTTACGATTCTAGGGCTAGTGAGTAAAATTTTAGTTGATTTTGCTTTCATATTTTAATTTTTTATCTTAATATTTTAAGATAGAAGAGTTTCAAGGTTTAATGTGTTATTTAAAGATTCTAAATTTTTTAATATATCAAAAATAAATTCTGCATTTTCTGATTATATTAAGGATTTAGATTTTAGTTCAGGCAATGATTTAGTTAAAAATGCT
>JBIKUW010000029.1:0-13816 GCA_044347385.1 Rickettsiales bacterium | reverse complement strand
TATTCCTGATGTGGTTACTCCTGGAATTAACAATGCTTTTAATATTAATGATATCAAGCAACCAGAAGCGCCAAAGGAGATTGATACAAATGCTGCATTTAATTTAAAAATGCCGGAACCTCCTAAAATAGAGATACAGCAGCCCAAGGAGCCGGAAAAACTAAAAGAGGAAAAGTTGATTTTGCCTCCAGTATTTGGTCAGATAGATCAGGGGAATCAGACTATAACTCCTGTTCAGCAAAAAAATGAACAGCAGCAAGAAAATCCAAAGTTGAGAAAGAGAAATGCAAGTGTTTTATTGTTTGGAGGTGGAGGTGGTCCTTCTGAGGATGAAACTCCAGAAGAGAAAAAGAAAAATGAGATGTTAGATTTGATAACTGGTAAATTTGGAAAAAAGAAAACAAATGCAAGTAGTTTTGCAAAGGTTACTGATTCTTATGTTGGATTGAAAGACAGAATGCTTCTTGCTGGAAAAATGATTGATTTAGTTTTGGAAACTCGCATCAGCACTGCTCAAGATGGAATGATAAGGGCAGTGGTTTCAAGTGATGTGTATTCAGAGTCTGGATACAATATTTTAATACCAGCAGGGTCGAGAGTTATTGGTAACTATTCGAATCAGAAAAACAAAAATTCATATATAGTTGAAATCGCATTAACAAGAATTGTTAGGCCAGATGGAATTGATATTATGCTTGGCGGAATGCCTTTAACTGATAAATTAGGTGGGTCTGGCGTTCGTCCTGATAAAGTTCATACTGGTATAGGAAAATCTATAATGAATAGTCTTGTAATGGGAGCTCTTTCGCTTGGATCTTTATTTGTAAGTAAGCGTATTGATGATACAACGCAAAATAATATAACTTTTGTACCAAATCCCTTGATTCCAGGGCAGTTAATCGCTGTAAATAATGGTAACACAGATTTTTCTGGTGCTGTGAAGGATAGTGTTGATAGTGTGACAAGTAATTTGAGAGATAGGTTTAATAACGACAATCAAGATCCTATTTTTATAGTGAATCAGGGTAGAAAGTTATCAATCATGACAAATAAGGACATAGTATTTAGTGATGAAAATGCTTTTATCTTTTATCCTGGAGAAATTAGCGCATTGATGAAGGAAAATTGCAATAAATAATATAAATAATTTGGTATGAATATATGAGTGCAGGTGCAAATATTGCTTTAAATACATATCTTGAGCCTTTAGAGGAAATCTTTGCTCGAGATGGTGTGAACGAGGTTTGTATAAACCGCCCAAAAGAAGTATGGGTTGAGAATAAAGGTGATATAAAAATGGAGGTGATAGAAGCCCTAGATTACCATCATTTATTAGATCTTTGTTCTTTGATAGCAGAGTCAACTGATCAGAAAATCAGTCCAGAAAATCCTCTGCTATCTGCTACTTTGCCAAATGGTTTTAGGGTTCAGATAGTGATTCCACCAGCTTGCGAAAATGGAAAAATAGTTCTTGCTATCAGAAAACCTTCTGTTTTACAGTGGACTTTGGAAGATTATGAAAAAATGGGGGCTTTTGATTCTGTGATTACTGAGAAAGGCAGAATTGATGAGAATACAAAAAAGTTAATGGACTTGATTAAAGAGAAAAGAATAAAGGAATTTCTTCGATCTGCTGTTTTGTTTAAAAAAAATGTAATTATTTCAGGTGGTACATCAACTGGTAAAACAACATTTACAAATGCGGTTTTGCGCGAAATTCCTCTTGATGAAAGGCTAATAACAGTTGAAGATGCAAGAGAGGTTCAGTTAGATCGTCATGGGAATAAAGTTCATCTTCTAGCTTCAAAGGGTGGTCAAGGTCGTGCAAAAACCACAACCCAAGATTTGATTGAAGCTTGTTTACGCCTTCGTCCTGATAGAATTATAGTTGGTGAATTGCGTGGTTCGGAGGCGTATTCTTTCCTTCGTGCAATTAATACTGGTCATCCAGGATCGATTTCTACTCTTCATGCTGACACTCCTTTGATGGCGATTGAACAGTTAAAATTGATGGTGATGCAGGCTGGTCTTGGTCTTTCCCCCTCGGAAATTAAAAATTATATTATTAATGTTGTTGATATTATTGTTCAGTTAAAAAGAGCTGAGCATGGAAGAAGATATATTTCTGAAGTTCTATTTACTCACACTCTTGAGGGAAAAATAGGATAGTATTTTTCTATTATATATTTTAGAATGATAACATTTTTTGTTATTCAATTATTTCCATTGATTCAGAATTTGGATTATTAGGTTCTTCCGCATTTGTGTTTTCTTGAATGACTGGAGTTTCGGGATTAACTGTTGCGACAGGTTCTTCATGAATTATCGATGAATTCTTTGCCTTATCTGCAATTAATTTATTCAATAGTATAGAGTTCGAAAAAAACATTATTACCAGTACAAAAATTACTTTTGTGATTGGCCTAAATCTTATTGTTCTGCTGCCTCCATTTCCTGAGTTAAAACTTTGAGAAAGTGCAGAAAGGCCGCTAGTATCAGGTTTTGCAAAATATATTATTGCTATGATCACAACGCATAAAATTCCATGAAATGTTGAAAGTATTTCTATGAGCATAATTGAAAATATTAATGACTGATGATATTATATAGTCATATTAAAATAATTTAAACTGAAGAATGGTGCAAAATCAAGATTCATTGAATAAAAGTGATGATGTTTATGTGAATCATAAGTTATTAAAACCAACAAAGTTTATTTTTTATAAAGATTCTGATGTACGATTAACCGATGATGCGGTTGCAAAAATTAATCAGTTAAGAAATAATGATGAGAAAGCCATTGTGCGTATAGTGATAAGTGGCGGTGGTTGCCAAGGTTTTCAATATGAATTTACAAATGATGCAATTGAAAATATCGGCATAAAAAGTAGAGATATTGTTTTGGTAGGAGATAATAAAAATACCTTGATTGTTTTCGATCTATTTTCAGAATTTTATATTAAAGGAGCAAAAATTAACTATATTTCGAACATCATAGAGTCCGGTTTTAAAATAGAAGATAATCCAAAGGCAAAAGCTTCTTGTGGTTGTAAAAAGAGTTTTTCTAGTGATGAGTATTTTGAAGGAGATGATGAGTGAGTTTATATTTTGTCATCATAAAAAATAATGTTATACTAAGTAACAAGTATTTGTCATCCTACGCCTTCGTTTCACTCGATTGGGATGACAACGACATGTCATCCTAGCCGCGTACTTGCTAGTGGCGTAGGATCTCATAAGGATTGTGGAACATTCTTATAGGAATTATGCGTTTTTCAAGCCGAGAGTTATCATCCAACATTATCAAAGCAGTAAAATTAACCTCTTTTGTCTTGCCATATCCCAAAATCCAAATATAATATAATTAAGGCTAACCAAAGTTAGTAGTTTATTTTTTTATTTTATTTATTTATGAGTTCTTCATACGTTGATCATAATAATCGCTACGAGGATAGCGATGCAAAACAAACTTTTAAGAAAATCGACCAGCATAAAACGAAATTTTTATCTTCTATCGGTGACGATGGTAATATTCCTGAATGCGCTGAATTAATTGATTTTTTCGATAGTAAATTGAATGTAGCTACAACTAAGATTAAGAATTTAATCCTAGATGCGAAAATTTGCAGAATTGAAGCTGGAAATGTGATTGTTGATATGAATCTGAAAAATTTCGGAAAATTATCAAAAGATGAGTTAAGAATTGGACTTAATCCACTCAATGTAGCAATTGGTGACACAATCAAAGTTGTTGCTGATTCTATTGATGCGAGAAATGGTCAATACATCAAAGTAAGTTGGGAGAAGGCTAGAAGATTGAGTCTATGGTCTCAATTTGAGGAATACAAAAATAACAAAACTGTTCTTCATGGAGCTATTTTAAATGATACTCGTGGTGGTTATGTTGCTAATATCCAAGGTGTGAAAGTTTTCATACCAGGAAGTCATTTAGATTTTAAACCATTGGAAAGACAGGCTTTAGAAGATTTAAAGAAGCAGGAACAACCTTTCATTATCCTCTCAATGGAGCGTGATGAAAAAGCTAAGAAAGATAATATCGTTGTTTCTAGAAGAGAAGTTCTCAACCAAGAAAGAATGAAGGTTAAAGATGTTGCGATTAATCAAATTAAGATTGGCGATGTATTAAAAGGTGTGATCAAAAGTATCGCTCCATACGGATGTTTTGTTAATTTACAAATACCAAATGTTGGAACAAACGTTGATGGATTATTGCATATCAATGATATTAGTTGGTCGAAAATTGGTCACCCATCCGAGCTAGTTTCAATTGGTGATGAAGTTGAAGTTGTTGTAATTAATTTAATTCCGGGAGAAAGAAAAATTTCACTTGGTATGAAACAACTCAAAGCTAGCCCATGGAAAGGCTTAACTGAAAGATTGAAAGTTGGATCTAAAGTTAAGGGTGTGATTAACAATACGACTGACTACGGTTGTTTTGTTGAAATCGAAAATGGAATTGAAGGTCTAGTTCACGTTTCAGAAATGTCTTGGTCTAAGAAAAATCCAAATCTTTCTGTTGGTCAGGAGGTTGAAGTTGTGATTTTAGCGATTGATGAAGAAAAAACTAGAATTAGCTTGAGTATCAAGCAATGTTTTGAAAATCCATGGAAAAAATTCTCTGAGTCTCATAAAATCGGAAGCATTATCCCTGTAATAATCAAGAAAATCGTTGATTTTGGTGTCTTTGTTGATCTTGGAAATGATGTGGAGGGATTGATTCATATTTCTGATATATCTTGGAACAATGATACGCAAAAAATTATCTCTACAATGAAAATTGGCGCATCTATTAACGCAAAAATCCTTTCTATCGATATTGATAAAGGAAGAATTGCTTTAGGATTGAAACAATTGATTAGAGATTACTACGAAGAATTTTTAAACAAAGTTTCTGTTGGAAGTATCATTAAAAATTGTGTTATCGTTGGATCGTGGAATGATAAATTAGAAGTTGAAATCCCAGAAGCTAAGACAATAGTATCTTTGGATATCAACACTCTATCTGCTCAATATCAAAACGATAGACAGACATTATGTGCTAAAGGTCAAAATATTGACTGCAAAGTTGCTGATGTAAACAAAGAAAACAGAAAATTGCTTATCGTAGGAGTGGATTACGAACCAAAAGAAAAAGCTGAAAATACTGCGGAAGCAGTAAAAGAAGCAAAATAATAATTTGCTAATCTTTAAGTATTATTTATCCTAAAAATAATGCCATCCTAGTTTAATACTCGTTATTAAACATAGGATTCATATATATGGCGTTAATCACTTCATCAAGGGATTCCACGTCTACTCCGTAGTCTGGAATGACAACAATAGTATTGTCATCCTAGTCCTGAAAGGATGTAGGATCCCATCAAGTACATTCCTCAAATATCAAAAGATCACACGTGCTAAAGCATTGGGATGACGATTTCTTTTTTCCGAAAAACCAAAATGTCATCCTAGCCACGTACCTGTTAGTGGCGTAGGATCTCATCAATCATTAGTGATGCATTCGGAAAAGACTCTATGGATTCTCAGCCTCACTACGAATTCTAAAGAATTCTTCGTTCCCCGAGTAACTCGAATATTTCGCAACCTATGTTACTCTCTCGTTGGTCACGCTGCTAGCAAGTACCCAACTGGAATAACAATAACTTTATACATATTCTATCTTAAAACAATAATCCTCTTATCTCAATCTCCTATTTAAAAAACGTTCAACATAACTTTTAATCTTATCCCTCAGTTTATCACCATAAAAATCGAAAATTTTCTCAGCAATTTTTTGTTGCACTTTTGATTTAAGTTTAAAATTTATTTTATAAGAAATTTTTGTTTCATTATCAGAAATTTTCTCCAAAAACCAGTACCCATTTATATGTTCAAACGAATATCCATATCCTATCACTTCAATAGAAAAATCCTCGTGATGAAAAAATATGTCGCAATCATACTCCATCTTTACGAACAGATATTCAAGGACAATATGAGCTTTTAGAGGTTTTGCATTTCTATCTTTATATATAATTTTTTTGATATGAGGGACAATTTCTGGATAATTGTCTAAATCCAACAAAATGTTGTACAGAGTCTCTATATCACATTTTACTTTTGTTGAATAGGTATTTTCATACATATGAAATCACGCATTTTTATTCAGTATAAAGTAAGTATACCCCTTTTCTTTTTATTTGGTTAGAGATTTCGTTTAATATATTGTTTAAATGATCAAAATTTGAGTTGTTTGTGCTAGATTTTATCACATCGAAAATGCTACTTTTCTTTTTTACCTTGAGAGTGATGTTTTGAACCTTGAAATCCAAATTTTTCTTTGATTTCATCCATTCGATTGCTTGATCAACATCGCCAACTTCATCAATTAAACCAAGGCTTTTCGCTTTATCTCCTAGATAAATTCCACTGTTTGAAATATCATCAATAATTTTTTGATCAGTGATATTTCTTCTAGATAATACAAGATCCATGAATTGTTTTTTTGTGCCATTTAAAATTTCATCCATCATTGCCTCAACATCTGGAGTGAGTTTTTCACCAATCGCAGGAGATGCTTTCAGCTTTCCAGTTTTGAAAATCAAAGGTTTGACCCCAATTTTATCCATCAAATTCGTTACATCAGCAGTGTACATTACAACACCAATTGACCCTGTGATTGTTGAGGGATGAGCGATTATGTAGTCACCAGCGGTAGAAATTAAATATCCTCCAGAAGCTGCAACGGATTTCATTACAATTGCGACTGGTTTTCCACCGTCAGAAATTTTTCTTATAGCGTCGTAAATTCTATAAGATGGAACTACTGCGCCACCAGGGCTGTCAACTTCTATGATTAATCCTTTCAATTTTTGATTTTCAGATAATATTTTTAACTTTTCAACTAAATCTTTTTCGTCTGCAATGATTCCTTCTATCAAAACTTTTCCTATGGAGTCAGTTTTTATTGATATATGATCGCTTTTTTCTTTAAAAAGAAATATTGCTCCCAAAATAAATAATACAACAAGTATAATTTTCCAACTAAAGAAACTTGCTCTATCTTTCTCGTTGCTCATTTTTTAATTCTCGAAGATGTTATATTTTTAGATATATTAGCATAAACTGAATAAAAACCAATTATTGATTGTTCTTTTACTTTGTAGTAATAATGTGCGCATATTGTCATCCTAAAAGTCTTTGTCATCCTAGCCACATACCTGTTAGTGGCGTATGGATCTCAGGAGGAATTAGTAATGCAAAATAATCGTCATCCTAGTTCCGTACTTGATAAGGTTTTTGTCATCCAGGAATTTATTCCGTAGGATCTCATCAGAACATTCCTCAAATCTCAAAGGATTCCACGCCAGATAATAAATTATCTGTCTGGAATGACAACAACTCTAAATTGTCATCATAGCGAAGCGTAGGATCTCATCAGAACATTTCTAATGCTTAAAAGGATCCCATGTCCTTATAGGACTGGGATGACAAGTAAAAAAGTACTAGGATGACGATTTACTTTTGCGTGCGTAAATAAATTGGAATGACAGCATTAAAAGATTAGAATGACAGGAATAAATAATTCTTATATAATAAAATTAATTATTTGTAAAAGATTACAAAATGATATCTACTCCTCATTGGCCGAAAACTCTTGGCCGAAAACTTCAAATAGACTTAAAACTTGATCGAATGTCTGAGATTTTATCTCGTTTAGGAAATCCCCATCTCAAAGTTCCAAAAGTCATACATGTAGCTGGGACAAATGGCAAAGGATCCACTACGTCATATATAGGCAATATATTGAGAAAAGCTGGATATAAAGTTCATACATATATCTCCCCACACCTCATAAATTTCAATGAGAGAATTATTCTTGATGGAAAAGAAATCTCAGATCAATATCTTTTTGAAATTATGGAAAGATGTAGAATTGCAGCAGAGCAAGGTGAGATTGTTAGCGATGGAAATGTTGGCATGACATTATTTGAGGCTACAACTGCTGCAGCATTTATTGCATTTGCAGAAGTTCCAGCGGATTTTTTAGTCTTAGAAGTTGGAATGGGCGGAAGACTAGATGCGACAAATGTTATAGAAAATACGATTTTGTCAATTATTACTCCAGTTGATATAGATCACGCGGAATTTCTTGGAAATACAATTACCGAGATAGCTCATGAAAAAGCTGGAATAATGAAGAAAAATATACCATGTATTATTTCACAGCAGACTGAAGAGGGGGCAAAAGTTTTGGAATATCACGCTTCACTGTTGAAAGCACCAATTTTCAGATTTGGTAAGGAGTATGGTGGAGAAGAAATTCCAAGTAACAATAAATCCTTCAATTATTATCATATAGATCATGAGACTCATGAGAAAATAAATATTACTGAGTACCCGGTTCCGAGTTTGATCGGCCCTCATCAAATAGAAAATGTTTCTACAGCAATAGCTGCAATAGAAAATCTTGTGAAGCATGGGCATTGCAATGTTTATTATGAAGATATTTGTGAGGCAATTACAACAACATATTGGCCGGCTAGATTGGAACCTATTATAAAAG
This sequence comes from Rickettsiales bacterium, assembly GCA_044347385.1. Lineage (GTDB taxonomy): Bacteria > Pseudomonadota > Alphaproteobacteria > Rickettsiales > CAIPFW01 > CAIPFW01. The sequence continues at coordinate 5,250 of JBIKUW010000029.1, read as the reverse complement.
GGAAGATTTTTGATATGGTGCCGAAGAATTGGGAAATTTTTCTTGATGGTGCGCATAATCCCCATGGCGCAAAGGGATTAGCTCGTTGGGCAGAAACAAGGAAGGATAAAAAGCTATATATTGTTTTTGGGACTACGAAGGGAAAGGATGTCGCGGAGTATTTGAAAATTTTAAAACCTTATGTTGAGTTTGTTTGTGGAATATGTGTTGAACACGAGACCAATGCTCAGCGAGGAACTGTGATTAGCGAGGCAGCGGCTAAACTTGGAATGCCGACAAAGCCTTTTGATTTTCTTCCAAATGCTATTAAATATATTACCGAAAATGAATCTGATCCATCTATAATTTTGATTTGTGGGTCATTGTATCTGGCTGGGGATGTGATGAAAATCAACAATAATATGATTTTTGCTGATTAATTGCATCATAAAGAACGAGAAGGATATTTAGAAAATCTATTTATCTAAAAAGATATGTTGATAGGTATTTTGTGGGATTAATATTTGAAAGCAGATTTGTGAAAGTAAAAGAAGATGAATTTGTCTTTGGTTCGTTTTCCAGGTCTTCATCAACATCGTGAAATTCTTCTTCTGAATTTTTACTTGCTAGAGAATCTAAATTTTCTTCTGCCGACTCAGCATTATTGTCTATTCCTGAATCATCAATTTCTTCATAATCTAAATCATTGCCATCGGATTTATAGTTTTCAATGGTAGATTTTATGTGTAAAGCTCCCCTTCCAACGGCGCATCCGAGAGAATAAGTTAAGCAGCCAACTTTATATGTAAGGCCAGCAGTGTTGATTAATAAATTTCCACTTTCTTTTGCAACAGAGACAGATGCTCTTGCAACTGTATCGATAAATTCAACAGTTGTGATTAAAAATTTTAAAGTTTGTTTGACTGTTATTACCAAATCTTCGTAAACATCTTTCGCATCTCGAAAAATATCAGGTTCATTGAAAACTTTTGTTATTTCTGTCATGATCAATATTGTAAATTTTTTAAACTATATATGTATTATACTTAATATTATAATATATGGCAAGTTTATAATAAAAATTATAGTATATTTTGAAATAATTTTTTATCTGGGAAGTCCGCTTTAAAACAAATTCCTAATTCGTTAATAACCAATCTATGTGAATGGAGATGCATGTCAAATTCGGCTTCTGGTTTACCATATTTCTTATCGCCAAAAATTGGAAATCCAAGATATTCTAGATGCGCTCGAATTTGATGCTTCCTTCCTGTTAGTGGAGTGATCTCAAAATGATATAAATCATCTTTTACATTGAGTAGTTTTATTTTACTGATGGCTTCTTTACCAATTTGAAAATCAATCACGATTTTTTCCTCACCGCCAATAGTCATTGATTTTAGAGGGGCATTTAGCTCTATAGTTTCACTATTTAATATTCTTTTTTGCAATTTAGCAATATTTTTATCATTTAGATGATTTTTTATAGAAACAGCACTGTATGTTTTTTGAATTTTATGTTCTTTAAAAAGACCAGTTAAAAACTGAGCAGACTTTAAATTTTTTGCCATTAGCAATACACCAGTTGTGTCTTTGTCTAATCGATGAACGATTCTAATTTCTTTTTCATAAAGATGATTCATTAATTTATCGAGTGAATGGATTAAATTTGTTCCACCTTGGCAAGCAAGGCCAACTGGTTTATTTAAAACGATAAAATCATTATTTTCATATATAATATTGTTTTTTACTTTTGATAATAAATTTTTATTTGGAATGTATTCCTCTTTATCGATAATTTCTGATCCATCAAATTTTTTAAAAATATAATCAGAGATATGAATGTTGTCCCCATTGTCAATTTTTTGATTTGATTTAGTTTTAGAAGAATTTAATTTTATATCGCCATTTCTCAGAGCTTTTTCAATAAATCCCTGTGTGATTGAAGGAAATAATGTTTTGATATATTTATCAAGGCGAATAGAAATTTCTAAATTTTCAACTAAGGGCAAACTTAAACCATAAATTAAATATAATGTTTTTATATTAACATATGTGTGATGGATAAGTAAACATTAATGGTGCTGTTATCTTTGTTCAAAGTTTTTGTCATCCTGAAAACAATGTCATTCTAGCATGAAAGCGAAAGAGTCACCTGCAAATGTGAAGACATATGAGCTTACTCGGTGGCAAAGCCACACAGAGAAATGCGTAGGATCTCAGCAGTTATTATTAATAAAAAATAGTTTTGTCATCCTAGCTCTGTACTTGTTAAGAGCGTAGGATCTTGTTAACTCTGAGAAATGACTTGTAGTGATCCAACACATAATCCGCAGTCTGGAATGACAATGTTGCTCTTTATTACTTATAACCCTTTAATTCTGAATTCATTGCATCTGAATTGCCAGCAACTGGTTTAATCAAATGCCCAGTCTTCCTATCTATCAAATAAAAAATTGATGTATGTTCTATAATATATTCCTCTCCTAATTCCTTTTGTTCTTTAGCTGACAACTGGATTGTCGCGCTATATATTTTATATTGATGAATCAAATCTTTAATATATTTATCGCCACCATCTTTTTCAGTGCTTGTAAGCATCACAATACTTTTATTGTATTGATTCCAAAGAGCTTTCAACTTCTCCGGAGTATCTTTTGATGGCTCTAAACTAATAAAAACTGGTTGCACCTTGTTTATAAAATTTTTATTCTGTTGCATAAAATTTGTCAACTCATGGAGCGCAGTAGGGCAGGTTGATTTGCAAGAAGTATATCCAAAAAATACCAGTAGATAAGGTTTATCAATCTTATTACTATCAAAAGTCTTACCATCTTGATCAGTTAGTTTGAAATGTCCTCCAATATTATAAGTTTGATTTGAATTTTCTTGCTTTGCTTCATTCGCATTAAGTTGATTTGCTAAGAACAAAACTGACATCAATACCAGATAAAAAACCTTTCTCATATCTATTATTTTTAATATTAGTTACGAAAATTATACAATTTATCTGACTGAATTTCAAGTTTTGTCTAAATTATAAAATTAGATCATTTTTAAAGGAATTTAATGCTTTCCACAACTCTTTATCAAATTCTTTATCTGCAAATTTGCTTTTTTTTGGTTTAAAATGAACGGAATTTGCATTTTCGCTCAATAATGGAGAAATGTGATTATCTCGATCGCCAAGATAGAAGTGTATATTTTTTTTATCTAAAACTCCAAAATTACCCATTGCATTTCCACCCCCAGGATATCCATTAACGCAGTAAGCAGCTCTACTTTTCATAGAATCTTTCAAAATTTCGTTCTCTCCTAGCTCTATTCCTTCTTTTTCCATCTGATTGGACAAGACCTTTGCTTGACTCAATTCAGTTTGTATCTCTGTTCTATCTTTTCCTGATTTGCAAAACAAAACCGGAGTAACTTTCAGATTGTTGCTCAAATTTGATTTATTTACAATATCGTTTAAAACATGAATTTCAGCATTCAACTTTAATTCTGTATTCGTAATACTAAATAAATTTTTTAAAGAAAATTTTGTCCTTAGTAGATTTATTTTTTTGATTTGCTCTAGTATTTCTTTATCTTTTGGACTTACTTTATCTTTAAAAAACTCAAAATTCCTTATAACTTTTATCATATCCTTTGTGTGAGTAATGCCATTTAATGAAATTTCATATTTCTGTCCGATTTTCCTACAAATGCTACGAGTATAAGTCGTCAATCCATTCATACTCCTCGTTCCAAAAAGGCTACGAATAATATTTATTGGGATGTTATTGTAAAAAACATTTTTCTGATTTTTTGTTGCCTCTTTTATGTGTTTATTAATTTTATGCTCTTCTCTAAACATCGATCTGAATGGAGTTTTTGATAAAAAGCCTAATGGCGTCACCAAGCCACTTAAAAATACTTTTTTATTTCCAGTAATGTTTGATAAATGTTGAATATTCTCACTTGCCAGCTTTTTTGAATCTTTTCCGGCATCAACTACTGCAGGATTTGCTGAGTGAATCAACTCATTAGAAGCTAATTTTTTACCATCTTTTGTATAAATCTCATCAGTGCGTTTAAATGCATTTCTAAGCCCAGGTATAAATTTAAATTTATTCGGCAAAACATGTTTGTCATTAACCAAAGCATCTTTGTATTCTTCGAAATTATCTTTTTGAAAGGGTGAAAGATTTTTGTACCATTCGCTATTAAGATAAGAGCCATTATTTATAGATTCTTTCTGCTCTTTTGAAAAAGCTTGCAAAGGCTCATCTTCGGTAATTTTCACATACTCGCGCCCATTATTTGAAATCAATTTACTTCTTGTAACTATAGGAATTGACTCAAATCCATTTGTTAAAGATTGCTGAAAAAGCATCTCTGTGAAATTTTTTTTATAATTGGGAACGCCGGAGCTTTTGAGAATTTTGCTGACCTTATTATCAAAATCTAGTATGATTCCACGAAGCTCTTTTCTCATCGAGTCATGATTAACATATCTATTTTCAATGCCTAAAAATCTATTAAGGGTATCAAATTGCCTTCCATATTCCTTTTCAATCAAATCATTCAACTTTTGATTTTTAATACCAGATTTTTTCAATAAATTCGACAATGCAACCACCCTATTAGTCAAAATAATCATGTTAGAATAAACATCTGATTCCAGTAATGATCTAGCGCTTGTTTCTCTTGGTTGATTAAGGGCATTGCGATCAAAAAATTTTTTTCTATTTATTTTTTTTACTGATGTATTGATTCCAACTGCATTATCAGCATTTATAAATAAAGAGATGATATAGTTTTTAAAATTTTTCGGTTCATAGTTCAAAATATCAAACTTTTCAATCACATCACTATTAAATTAAAAATAATTAATCTATACGTTATATTAATGATATTAAAATTAATTTAAATATACCATCAAAAAATAAATCGTTTTATGGTTGAAATAAGTATTATCATCCCAGTGTTTTTTAAAAGAGTAGATATTGCCATCCCAGTGCTTTAGCACGTGGGATCCCTTCATTCATTTTCAAATGCATCCCTAATTCCAGACAAGATCTCACGCCTACTCCGTAGTCTGAGATGGCAAGACTTTTAGGATGACAAAATATTACACTAGGATGACATTTATGTTTCTTCACATTTAATTATTTTTCCTGCTTCCAGCCCATCAACTGCCTCCAATAAAATAAAAAACAAAGCAAAACCTTTATTCTCAGAGCAAAATGTCTATTAATTCGGTCTCAAACCCGTCGAATTCGGATTCAA
>JBIKUW010000009.1:0-20545 GCA_044347385.1 Rickettsiales bacterium | reverse complement strand
CAATATGTTTTCTAAATTTCTAAAATTTGCTACTGGAACTGCTGTACTTGCATTAATGTGCATAAACGCAAATAACGCTCAATCCGCAAGCATAGCTCCTGGTATGACTTTCGGTGTCGGTGCTGAATGGGTACTTGGAATCGATAAAAATAACGATTTTTCCTTTAGACCAACATCATCAGTACATGGAACTTTAATTGATGAACATGACGAATTCACTTTCCACTCTCATAAAGATCATGGGTTTGGTGCAAGTGTATCAATTGGATATTTAATGGAAAACGGTTTTGAAGGTGGGGTTGAAATATTATATAGGCATCTAAAATACAATTCTCATCACGGACATCATGGAAATCATGGGCATGACCATGACCACGATCACGGACATGAACACAACAATATTAATGATAACAATCATGATGAGCATCACGGCCACAGTCACGGCTATAACAACGGGCATAGCTATATGGAAACTCATAATCTAATTGGATTACTAAAAGGTACTTACTACATAGATTTAGGATCAATGGTTTATCCATATGTAACAGCTGGGATAGGTATTGCGCACATTAAAGCAGAGGGTAAAATTTACAATAAAAATCACTCAAAACATGATTCTAAACAATTTATTAAATTTCATGATATAAGAGCAAATAAATTAGCTGGAGATGCTGGAGTTGGTATTGCTGTTGCAATGCAAAACACACTATTAAGTCTTGGAGTAAAAGTTTCTGGTAACCAGCATATTTCAGGAGGTCATCATCATAACGTGAAAGTTACAGATGGATCTGGTAAACACTTCTCAAATAATCATGATTTCAACTTTGGCAAATTAACGCAAGTTAATTATGAAGTTGAAGCTAAAATCAAAATGATTATGGGATAAAACTTTCTACATCCATATAACTAAAAAATTGCATTAAAAAATAAGTTGAACTACTATATCTTTAAAATTTATAGTAGTTTACATAAAATGAATCTCACTCTACATATTCCAAAAATATTACTTGATTTAAGAATAGGATATTTTGATTACGAAAGAGAATTTAAAAAGAAAAATGCAATTGAGATTATATTGAAGTATAAAACATTACCAATGTCATGCATAAATGATAGCTTGGAAGATAGAAAAACTGACATTTCATACAAAGATATTGTCGAATCACTACAAATATTCACACAAAATAAATCATATCACACCATAGAAAAATGGTGTTATGAAATATCGCAATTCCTAATAAAACATTTCGAACTTCAAAATATTTTTAGCTATTTTCACCTAAAATTTACAAAAATAATTATCCCATTGCATGAAATAACAGATGGAGTAAACTGCATTTTTGAAAAAACATTCGATTAACTATTTAAATTTAAACATCAATCTTACATTTACTAAACAATTTTTGATAATTTAAAGTTGTTGTGCTAGCAACTTCTTCAGGACTAATTCCCCTTAAAAAAGCAATCTTCTCGACCACATTTCTAGTTCTTTCTGGTAAATTCTTTTGTCCTCGAAATGGCTCTGGAGAAAGATATGGCGCATCGGTCTCAACTAAAATCCTATCAATTGGTAACTCGCAAACTAGCTCCTGCAAATGCTCAACTTTTTTTTTAAACGTCACAACCCCAGAAAAAGATATATAGAATCCTAATTCAATCATTGCATGAGCAAATTCTTTTGTGCCAGTAAAACAATGCATGACGCCTTTCACTCTTTGATTTCTCATTCTATATGAAGACTCAAGTAACTCATATGTTTTTTCTTCTGCGTCACGAGTATGAATTATCAATGGTAAGTTATATCTATCTGCTAATTCTATCTGTTGAAGAAAAACCTTTTGTTGCAATCTCTTCTCTTCTATTGATGGATTTCTACTATAATCCAGACCACATTCTCCTATTGCATTAACTTTTGGCAATAAACAAAAGTTTTCGCAAAGATCATAATCAAATCTCTCATCACTGCAATATAAAGGATGCAAACCGACAGAACAAAAAATATTCTTAAATTTCTCTGCATATGAATATATCTTTCTAAACTCAGACAAACATACAGAAATATTCTGTATTATTTTCACTCCTGAACAATCCGCTGATCTTACAATATCATCAACACAATATCCACTCTCTTCTATTAAATTTAAATGGCAATGCGAATCAACTATCTGCATTTATATATAATTCTAAAATCACTAAATCATGATTATTCATTATATATAGAAATTCAAGAACATAAAATCAAATAATTATATATTATTCTGATAAAGATCATTTTAATAAAAAATTAATAAAATTTCTTTAATATCATTAATGATTTTATTAATTAATTAATTTTTTAGGCAGTATTCCTGAATTAATTGATTAATATTAATTTAAATTTAAATTATTTTTTTATTTTTGGTAACTAAATATGGCTACTCCTAATTTTACTTCTGGAATTCTTAATGCACTTCAGATCCCGACTTCTTGCTATTTAAACAGTGGATCACCATCATTCACACCTACATTGGACAGCAACGGATTTTTACAAGCTAGCTCGACAACTTGTACATTTCAGTTAAATCTATCTGGTGGTTTGAAAACACAAATTGGTATAATAAACTTACTAAACGCCGTTCCTCAAATAGTACCTTCAACTGGAATATCTATATCTGATGTAACAACTGCTGTTGGTAATAACTCCGCATTACAGGGCGCAATCAACACTCTTGTTGGAACTACTTTTGAATCAAAAGCTAACTTAATTCCTGATGTTACAACTGCACTTACTGCAACTACTGGAACTGATAACTTGGCTTTACAAAGCGCCGTTAGTAGCTTAGCTTCAACATCTGCTACAAACTCTGGATTCATTAAAATACCTGATGTTACAAGCGCTTTAAATGACACTACTGGAACTATTACTAACAATATTAACTTACAAACTGCTGTTAATGGCGTTACTTCAGCTGCTGGATTTATTAAATTACCTGATGTTACAAGCGCATTCACAGGTACAAGCCCTATACAACAAAGCTTTCAAAATGCAACTAACACATTTGTTGGAAATACTTTTGAATCTAAAGCTAACTTAATTCCTGATGTTACAGCTGCTTTAAATGATGCTACTGGAACTATCACTGATAATGTTAATCTAAGAACTGCCGTTAGCAATCTTGCTACATCTTCTGGAGTAAACGCTGGATTTGTAACAATACCTAACATCACAACTGCTATTACTGGTGTTCAAACTGGAAATAATTTAGCATTACAAACTGCAATTCAAGCATTAGATGATGATTCGGCTTTCCTAACTATACCAACTTTAATCACTGATCTTGGTGGTACTGGTAGTACAAGCGCAGCTTTACAAAGTACTATTAGCAACCTTGCTTTAACATCTGCTACAAACTCTGGATTCATTAAAATACCTGATGTTACAAGCGCTTTAAATGACACTACTGGAACTATTACTAACAATATTAACTTACAAACTGCGGTTGACAACCTAGTTGCAGTGACTTTTGAATCAAAAGCTAACTTAATTCCTGATGTTACAACTGCACTTACTGCAACTACTGGAGCTAATAACTTGGCTTTACAATCTGCTGTACGTTCTGACATCGAAGGACATCTCGTTACTTTTGCAGAAAATTCTATGACTCCTGACTTTTCATTAACTGGTATGTTAAGCTTCAACTAAACTCATTCTAGATTAACAATTTATAAAGTAATAACTTATATAATTACTTTATAAAACTCTTTATAAAAGGCGATACATGAACTCAAGATTTATACTTTCGATTGATGGAACACCTTCGGTTTCATTAACAAATAACTCAACTGTAAATATTGCTGGCAGTCCCTCTGCAAGCATCGATTTAGGTTCGTTAAACAGCAGCATCTCAACTCCTGCTACTTGTGAATTTAAAGTGTATGGAATACAAGATACATCTAATTCAACAAATGTGATATTTGCACCTGATAATTCAAGCTATCTCTGTTCAAATGGATCAAATGATGGTAATGGAAATACAACTGATCTACCTGCAAATCCTATATTTAGTTTTAGAGATGAATTTATCAATGGCATGAACTCAAGTAGTACTGATGCAACGATATCTAATACAACAGCTACATTTGGAACTGATGTAAACGGCAATTACTGCGACTTTGTTATCACTGGATTTACTTGTCCTACATTTCCTTTTGTAGATAGTAGCAGTGGTCAATTTCAATTTTTAACGCCTAGCACAACTCCGACTAATGGAGCTCCAATCTCTCCAACATTTGGATCAGTTTCAACACCAGCTAATCCTGGTGCTATGCAGGGAATTAATTTCACTTGTGGTTCTAGCAATATTAGCTATGGATACAATAACTTTAATGTTTCTTTCGAAAATGATTGTTCAAATCACAATAAGTCATTTTTAATATTTACTCCTCAAGTCAGTGCAACTGGGACACAAAAATTAGGAAGTGGTAGTGAAAACGAACCATTCTACATAGCAAATATCCAAAACCAAAACGGTGATTTCTACCTAAATGCAGAATGTGACACTGTAAGCGGAAATGCTATGTTAGCTACTATACTAGAGAACACTATATTAAGCTAATTTAAATATTTGATAATTTTATTAAATATTTAATAAATAAAAAACATTTGAATTGATAAAAAATGCGTTTTGCATTAAAATGGTATAAATTGTATCTGTAAAAATTCAAATGTTTCTCAAATCTTGTAAAAACTTTATATCATCTATAATAAATAAATTCTCCACTTCTGAAATTTTTTTAAAAAAAGCTCATAGCATTGTTTTCGAAATAAACTCAAAGGAAGAATTTTTCACTCAGATGAACAACGATGCTCTATCAAACTACATAAACATTCTAAAAAACAAAATAAAGAATGGATCATCAATAAATGATAATGAGATTATCGCAGAATCATTTGCAATGACTAGAGAAGCATCAAGGAGAATCATGGGCATGAGACATTTCGATGTACAGTTAATTGGCGGATTAGCATTGCATTACGGATTTATTGCTGAGATGAAAACTGGAGAAGGAAAGACTCTCACAGCAACTTTACCAGCAATATTAAATACCTTAAGCGGTGAACCAGTTCACATAATCACAGTAAATGATTATCTAGCAACGCGAGACTCTGAATTTATGTCAAAGCTCTACAACTTTTTTGGCATCACTGTTGGATGCATCATCAGCGGAAAAAACAATAAGCAAAGAAGAGAAGCATATTCTAAAGACATAGTTTATGGAACCAACAATGAATTTGGCTTTGATTATCTCAGAGACAATATGGAAATCTCTCTCAAAGATGTTGTGCAAAGAGGTCTTTCTTACGCAATAATAGATGAAGCAGACTCTGTTTTAATTGACGAAGCTAGAACCCCACTCATAATTTCAGGGCCAAGCGAAGACAATAGCAATGATTACATACTATCAAATAAAATTGCGCACAGTATCAGCAAAACTGGCTTTGAGATTGATGAAAAAAATCATACTGCATACATAACAGATTCTGGCTACGATGAAATAAATGAAATATTGCATAAAGACAATATATTATCTGAGAACGAGAATATCTTTGATTCGCAATATATACCACTAGTTCATCATATAAGTCAAAGTTTAAAAGCTATACATGCATTCAAAAAAGATCACGACTATATAGTAAAGGATAAAAAAGTCATGATTGTAGATGAATTCACTGGAAGAGTCATGGATGGGAGAAGGTATTCTGATGGTCTACATCAAGCCCTAGAAGCAAAAGAGAATGTAAAAATCCATGGGGAGAGCCATACAATTGCGTCAACAACCTTCCAGAACTATTTTCGACTATATAAAAAAATCTCTGGAATGACAGGAACAGCAATAACAGAAAAAGAAGAATTTGCACAAATCTATAGACTAAATATCTGTTCAATTCCAACAAATTTACCAGTTATCAGAATAGATAAAGAAGATGATATATACGCAACTTTGAATGAAAAATACAACGCAGTAGTAGAATTAATAAAAGAATGCCACAAAAAACAACAGCCAGTTCTAGTTGGAACAGTAAGTATAGAAAGATCTGAGATAATATCAGAATTACTCAAGAAGACTAACATTAAACATCAGGTTCTTAATGCAAGATATCATGAACAAGAAGCTAATATAATTGCACAAGCTGGTATGCCGGGCGCAATAACTATAGCAACCAATATGGCTGGGCGTGGAACTGATATAAAATTAGGTGGGAACGAAGAGTTACTGTCGGAATCAAATAAAATTAGCATCGAAGAAGCCAAAGAAATTGTTAATGAAAATAAAAAAATTGTCACAAATTCTGGAGGTTTGTATGTTATTGGAACAGAAAGACATGAAAGTAGAAGGATAGATAATCAACTTCGAGGGCGTTCTGGAAGACAAGGCGACCCAGGGTCATCAAAATTCTTTCTTTCACTCGAAGATGACTTAATGAGAATATTTGGAACAGACAAAGCAAAAAATCTCTTAAGAACACTTGGTTTAAAAAATGGAGAATCCATAACTCATCCCTGGATTAGTAGCGGCATTCGTAAAGCTCAAAAAAAAGTTGAGGCAAGGAACTTTGATATCCGTAAAAACGTATTAAAATATGATGATGTATTAAATAATCATAGAAAGGTAATATTTAATTACAGAAATCTCGTTTTACATGCTGATAATTATGAAAAAATCTTTTCATTGATTGAGCAAACATATACAAAAGTTAATAATCAAATCCTTACAAATGTATTAATCAACGGAAATCTAAACAGCTTTGTAGACACAATTATCTTTAACTCAATTAAAGTTCAATTGAAAGAAATCTATAACATTGACTCAATACCTGAAATTGATGAATACTTAAAAACAGATATGATGCATGCAAATGAAGTCTTAAATATATTAAACGCAAAAGCACGAGAAATTCTGCATAATAAATTTTCAGATCTGAACGATGATGAGGACTATGCAATTGAGAAACAGATTTGGCTTAATATTATTGACACTTTGTGGAAAGAACATCTATTAACAATGGATTACCTTAGACAAGTCGTGAACCTAAGATCATTTGCGCAAAAAGATAGCTTTACGGAGTATTGCAAAGAAGCTTATGAATTATTCACAAATCTTAGATCAGAAATAGCATTCAACTTGATTAAAAGATTGTCCCATTTATCAATAATTCATAATAACACAAATAATAGTGATCAAAATGATGTAGTACCAAAAGAGATAATGCCTGTAAGCTTCTTATAAAGAATATCTAAAATAAAATTTAAAAATCCTTTAATTGAAATATTTGAAGAAATAAATATCAAATTATTTCTTTTTATTTTTTATATTTCTCCATAATATTATTTTTCACTATTCTTATGGTTGATCCATTATTAATTTCTAAATACACAATATCATCATTTACTTCTGTTATTACACCAACTATTCCACCGTATGTCACAACCTCATCTCCACCCCTCAACTCATCAATAAATTTTTTATGAGCAGTGATTTTTTTATGCTGTGGCTTAAAAATTAAAAAAATGAAAATCAACGAAACTAAAGCGATTGGAGTGAGAAAATACAATATTTGAGATAAAATTTCTGATACATTTGCCATTCTAAATACTTAATAAAGATAAAGAAATATAATTTTAGCAAAGTTCAAATCCAATACAATAAAAATTATTCTCTACATAAAAAATATTCATAATATAAGACTAAATTTTTTACTAAATCAATAAAATTTGATAGAATACTAATCTTAACTAAATAAAAATTTTATGGATTTTACCATTAATGACTTAATAAAAAATGTTATATATTTCGGAGGAATATCAGCTATCACTGCTGCTATTATAAGCCCATTACAATTTTTAAAAATCATAAGACAGCAAACCAGCAAAAAGTATCTAGAAATAGTAAAACATTATTTTGGGAAAAATGGAATAAAACCTTTTTACAGAGGAGCATATCCGTATGCAAAAATTAATTTCTATAGTTCTGCAGCATTTGGAATTAGCGAGTTTTTTATGGTTGCACTCTTAAAAAAATTTGGCTTTGAACTCACAATAATTGGGACATTGTTGAGAGCACTATCAGCCGGCATTCTCGAGACCAGCTTAACTGTAAGCTCTGAAGTAAAAGAAATTTCTAGAAATAAAGCAGAATTCATGAAAAAAGACGGCACAATAAAATCAATCATAGAAATGATCTTCATTAGAAATGTTTTATTTTGGCTAGGATCTTTATTATCATTTTATTTTATCAATAAAGCTGGGCTGTCCGATTTTATTGGTACAATTTTATCATTCATTCTTGGTATGTTGTTTGCAGTAATTACAATTCCTATCGATATGGCGGCAACACACAATTGTGGAGATGATATTCATTGCTCAACAATAGAAAGAATAAAAAAAATTATCAAAGAAGGAAATGGATATGCAGCGACATATCATGGTAGTGCAATAAGAATTCTACAAATGGCGATCTTTACAACAGCAACAGCAATTACTGAGATTATACTAAGATGAATCTCTTGTTATTTAACATCCCTTCTTCTCAATCTGAATTTCTGGATATATCTATGCAACTAATCAATATAAAATTCACAACTAAAATAATATTGTAATTATTTTTTAAAATCAAAATAATTAAATAAATTTGCTAATTTTTTATTTTTGTAATACAATAAACGTCCATATTGATCAAAAATTTCAGATTAATTTGGTATTTCATGAACTTTATCAAAAATAATAAAAGAGTTAAATTTGTTTTTATTACTGGTGGCGTTACATCCTCTCTTGGAAAAGGATTATTAAATGCAAGTATTGGTAGAATGCTAATTTCAATGAATGAGAACTTCAAAATTAAATTTATAAAATGTGACCCGTATCTCAATATCGATCCAGGAACCATGAATCCAAACCAGCATGGTGAAGTCTATGTCTTAAATGATGGAGCGGAAACTGACTTAGATTTTGGACACTATGAACGCTTTACTTCATTGTATATGAATAAAAACTGTAGCATTACTGCAGGAAAAATTTATTCTTCAATTCTTGATAAAGAAAGAAAATGATTATTTAACGGAAAGACTGTACAAACAATACCGCATGTTACAAATGAAATTAAATCTGCAATTTATAATAATATCGAAAACGACACTGATTTCATTTTATGTGAGATAGGCGGAACTGTTGGTGATATGGAAGCATTACCATTCTTAGAAGCAATAAGGCAAATAGGTTATGAGTATAAAGAAAATGCCATGTATATCCATATGACTTTTGTGCCATACCTTAAATCAGCTAAGGAATTAAAGACAAAACCAACACAACATTCAACTAGTACATTGCGTTCAATTGGCATTCAGCCCGATGTGCTAATTTGCAGAGCTGAGCATCATATTCCAATTGAACATAGAGAAAAGATCGCTAATTTTTGTAATTTAACTAGCGATCATGTTATACCACTCATTGACACGAATAATGTTTATGACATACCACTATCTCTTCATAGATATCACCTAGATAATATAATTTGCAATCATTTTAATCTCAATAAGCCAAATCCTCAGTACCTTGATCAATGGAAATTAATGATACAAAAGATGAAAGATAGAAAATTCACAATTAACGTTGGAATTATTGGAAAATATGCAGATGTTGATGATTCTTATAAATCACTATACGAAGCAATTAACCATGCTGGAATCAAGAATAATTGCTATATCAATATCACACTAGTGGACTCAAAAATTATTACGGAAGAAAATTCTAGAGAGATTATCGCAAAATTCGATGGAATAATAATAGCTGGTGGATTTGGATTAACTGGCATCGAAGGTAAAATTTGCGCTATAAAATTCGCACGCGAAAACAATGTTCCTATTTTTGGAATTTGTTATGGAATGCAACTTGCTCTAATTGAAGCTGCACAAAATTTATTACACTTAGAAGATGCAAATTCTACAGAATTAGATGCAGGCTGTAAAAATCCAATAATATGGAAAATGGAAGAATGGATAAGAAACGGAGAAAAAGAATCAAGAATAAATATAGATGACATCGGAGGAACAATGAGACTTGGTGTCTATAAATGCAACTTGAAAGACGATACATTGGCTGAAAAAATTTATGGAAAAAGTATCATAGAAGAAAGACATAGACATAGATATGAGTTTAATAACAAATATAAAGATGCGTTAGAATCAGTTGGCATAGTATTTAGCGGCATCTCTGCTGACAATGATCTGGTAGAAATCATGGAAATACCTCATCACAGATGGTTTTTAGCAGTACAATTTCATCCTGAATTTCAATCAAGTGTACTAAATTCTCATCCATTATTTTCTAATTTTATAAAATTTTTAATTGAACAAAAAGAATTTGCAAATAGAGCTAAAATAGTGCAAAATACTGATAATATTTTGAACTACAATGCTGCTATCTAACGCTATGTTACTTCTATTACTTTTTCTTCTATCAATATTAAATGGAATTTTCGGATCATTCATAGTTTGGAATAATATTGTAAATTACTTCGATAATTTCACTCATAGCGCAATATTTTCTGTTGTCATTGGACATGTCTTTCATTTGAATGAATTCTACACACTTATAGTTTTTTCATCAATATTCTCACTATTACTATGCATCTGTATATCATTAAAAATAAAACTAAACAACAACCTACTAACAATAGTTGGTAGTGCGTTTATTGGTTTTGCAGCTTTATTTAATAATACTTGCAATGACCATGAAAACCATAATCACGAACATTTTGAAGATGGAATGCTTAGCCTTTTTCTTGGAAATAATCTCAATCAATTAAAAAACTTAAATATTAACAACTATCTCATACTATCAATAATCTTACTATTAACAAGCGCTTATTACTATAAAAATTGGTTAAAAATGGTTTTGAATAATCAATTAATTCCAATGATCAAAAAAGATTATTTGATATACTTCCTATTCTTAATATCTGTTGGCCTATTCTCAATTCTTGCAGTGAAAGTAAATGGGGTATTACTAGCAATTGGAACAAGCATCCTTCCTGTTTTCATCACTAAATTTTTTGCTAAAACACCGCATCAAATGATTATTTACTCTATAATCTTCAATTCAATTATAACAATATTTAGTTTTTCTATTTGTAACAAGTTTAATATAAATTATAATGGATTTGTTATCACGCTAGAATTTCTAATACTTATATTTCTAAATTTCAAATATTCTTTCTATGAAAAACAAGCATAATAATCTACCTTTAATCTTAATGATACTAGATGGCTTCGGATACGGCGCAAAGGATATAAATAATGCTATTCATTTAGCAAATCCTAAATTTATAAACTCTTTATTCGATAAATGCGGCTTTGGATTATTAGGCGCAAGTGGTGAATCAGTTGGTCTACCAGATGGACAAATGGGCAACTCAGAAGTTGGACATTTGACTATAGGATCAGGAAGAATTCTGTATCAAGATTTAGTTAGAATTAACAAAGCTATACAAAATAATGAAATAGTGAAAAATCAAATCTTTAAAGATTTTATCCACTCAATTAAAAGAAGAAATAATATATGTCACGTAGTAGGAATGCTTTCAAAAGGAGGCGTTCATTCTCATGAAGATCATATAATTCATTTCATATTCCTACTACTAAAAGAGGGAATAAAAGTTAAATGTCATTTCTTTCTTGATGGACGAGATACTGATCCAATATGCGGAGTTAATTCTTTAAACAAAGTATCTAGATTATTTGATCATGATGAAAATTTCGAATTATCAACAATTTCGGGTAGATATTATGCTATGGATAGAGACAAAAACTATAACAGAATAGAAAAAGTATACAACGCAATTTTTAAAGCTGATGGAATCAAATCAAATGGCAATCAAACTCAT
The DNA here is from genome assembly GCA_044347385.1 of Rickettsiales bacterium. Taxonomy (GTDB): domain Bacteria; phylum Pseudomonadota; class Alphaproteobacteria; order Rickettsiales; family CAIPFW01; genus CAIPFW01. The sequence goes on along the minus strand of JBIKUW010000009.1, from coordinate 8,626 downwards.
GATATGATCAACTGCGTCACTCAGCAAAATAATCAAGGTGTTTCTGACGAATTCATTTTGCCAATAGTCAATAAAAATTATTCTGGATTTAATCATGATGACTCAATTATAACTCTAAACTGGAGGTCCGATAGAATGATTCAATTGTTACATACAATTGGAGATAAAAATTTTAATGAGTTCAAAAGACCGGAATATTGCGATAACATCATTACTTTAACGGAATATTCGAACACGATAAGTAAATTCTCAAAAGCTATTTTCTCAAAACAAAGTATTTCGAATACTCTTGGCGATATAATTGAAAAAAATAATCTAAAACAATTGCGTATTGCTGAAACAGAAAAGTACGCTCACGTAACTTTTTTCTTTGATGGCGGAAAGAAAAAAGAAATAAAAGACTGTAAAGAGGTTTTAATAAAATCACCTTCTGTAGCAACATATGACTTACAACCGGAAATGTCCGCTGAAGCAATCACAGATGAGTTAATAAAAGAAATAGATAATTTTGATGTCTTCATCTTAAACTTTGCAAATCTCGATATGGTTGGTCACACTGGAAATATTGATGCGACAATCAAATCTGTAAAAACAATTGATAATTGCGTAAAAAGAATTATCGATGAATTTGACAAACGAAATGGAATTTCAATAATTACTGCTGATCATGGAAATGCTGATGAAATGTTTGACAAAAAAACACTAACTCCAAAAACATCTCATACACTAAATCCACTGCCATTCTGTATTGTCACAAAAGAGAGAGAAAAATTCTCTTTTATTCAAAATGGATCCTTGCAAGATATAGCTCCCACAATTTTAAAATTACTCAATATAGAAAAACCATGTGATATGACGGGAAAGATATTATTCAAATAGAATAAAATGAAATTTATATTTAAATTGTTAATTTTTCTAATTTATACTTCTAAAGGACCATTTTGCCATGCATTAGAGATAAAGACACTTCACATGTTCGATACTAAAAGAAATAGAAATATTCCGGTGACTATCTATCAAGGAGAAAAAATTAATAAACCGATTGTAATTATAAATCACGGACATGGCGTTAAAAATACAGAATACTCTTTCATATCGAATAAACTAGCAACACTAGGATATTTTGTAGCAAGTATCCAGCATGACCTAAAAACAGACGATGCACTTCCTACAAAGGGAAATTTATTTGATATAAGAAAGCCGCTTTGGGAGCGTGGCGTGCAGAACATTGTATTCGTAATAAAACAAAACCTCAGTTAAACATAAGCAAAGTTAACTTAATAGGCCATTCAAATGGCGGAGATATTTCTATGATGTTTGCAACAGTAAACCCAAATATGGTTTCAAAAATTATCTCACTAGATAGCAGACGGTACCCATTTCCACGAAATCCAAACATAGAAATTTTACGCTTTTGTGCTAGTGATGATGAACCAGATGAATTTATAGTACCTAAATCTAACATTCAAGTTATTTATATAAAAAATGCACGTCATATAGATTTATGTGATAGAGGTCCAGATAGCATAAAAAATAAACTTCAAAGATTGATTATTCAATTTTTAGATAAGTAAATTATAAAAAAAATATTTTATTTTTATTTAAATTGTCAATCTTCGATATTTTCTATACACTATAGTCATAAAATGTCAAATATCATTCGATGCTAAAGTTTATAAATGTCCAAAAAAAATTTGATGATAATATCATACTGAATGATATCAATTTTTCTTTAGATAAAGGGGAAATTGTTTCATTGGTTGGAGAATCTGGCTGTGGAAAGAGCACAATACTTCATATTGCAGGATTAATTAGCTCAATAAATTCCGGACAAATCATTATAAATGGACACAATTGCACAAATTTAAAAAAAACTGAAAAAGATAAAATTCGAACAAAAATTGGCTTTATATACCAATTTCATCACTTACTGCCAGAATTTAGTGTTTATGAAAACCTCATAATTCCACAAATTATTTCTGAAATTTCCATCCATGAAGCTGAAAAAAATACAATTAATTTATTGGGAAAATTCAATTTACTTTTCTTAAAAGATCGCAAACCAAAACAATTATCAGGAGGTCAAAATCAAAGAATTGCAATCTTACGTGCATTCATAAAAAACCCACTAATTGTTCTAGCTGATGAACCTACTGGCAATCTTGACAAAATTAATGCAGATGAAATTTTTGACTTTATTTTAGAAAATAGTAGACTTAAGGGGATTTCAAGCTTAATTGTTACACATAATCTTGAATTGGCAAAGAAAACAGATAGAATTATTGACATGAATCGTATAAATCATACCGACTTCAAAAAACAATTATGAAAAAAATTTTTTTCATTGCTATACTCTTGTTTATGAATAGCTTGAAAGCGCATGAAAACTATATTTATACAAAATCAAGTAAGGTAAATATAAGAAGTGGCCCTGATTCGAGATATGTCGTAAAATTCATCTATATAAAAAAAAACACAATCCTAAGAATAAAAAATACTTTTGATGAATGGTATGAGACAGAAGACATGGAAGGAGATTCTGGATGGGTGTATAAAAATCTTGTCTCTAAACAGAAAAAAATAAAATACACTACTGTTATGTCCCGCAGTGGGACAGCATGCTACAATAATACAAATGCTAACAAGAAAATAACCATGAAGGTGTCATACTTGGTTAATCTCAAATTAAAAGAATGCAATGATACATGGTGCCTTGTCGAAAAAAATAACTTAACAGGCTGGTGCAAAAAAAAACATCTATGGGGGGTAAATTGATATGAAAAACAAAGATACTATTTTGACTATCGCATTAGTTATATTAATAATGATTTGCTTAACATATGCATCAGTCCCATTGTACAAAATATTTTGTCAAATAACTGGATATGGGGGAGCTACAAGAATCTTTGTTCAGCCATCAAAAATTGTTGGAAACAAAAAAATTAAAATTAGTTTCAATTCTGACACAGATCCAAATCTAAAATGGACTTTTAAACCTGAACAGTCAAATATTGAAGTTAAAACTGGTGAAAATAAACTAGCTTTTTATTATGCGGAGAACTTAACAGATGAGACAATCACTGGAATGGCATCATACAATGTTTCACCAAGCCTTGCGGGTAAATACTTTAACAAAGTTGAATGTTTTTGCTTTGAAAGACAGACACTGAAACCACATCAAAAAATTAGTATGCCCGTCCTATTCTTCGTAGATCCAAAAATTGAGAATGATGATTCACTTAAGAATATAGAAGAAATAACTTTATCCTATAGCTTCTACAAAATAGAAGAATAAATCATAGCATTACTTACATAAAGCGCGTATTTGAAAAATATCTAAAACAATAAATTCTTCTTTATTTTCAAACTCCTTATTGATCAACATAAAACCACAGTCTTTGTTATACAAGCTACATATCACACCACACTCAACCCCATCATAAAAAACTTTTTCACCATATTTTATCGAATCTATGCAACTATCCACCATCTTAAAAGTTAGAAGTATTTTCCTGATTTCTGCCGTTCTAAACAATCTATTGACAGTCTCTTGCCCAATATAACAACCCTTGTTAATGCTAATAGCATTCAATTCATGCATCTTAAAATAAATTGGAAATGACTCTCCATCTTTCATATCATAAGACCCTTCTGGTATTAAATTCCTAACTCTGTGAAAATGGTAGCCAATTTCATCATCATAATTTTCAATTTCTACATCAAAATACAATCTCGACCCCATAATATCTAAGCGAACGTCTAAATAATTATTTAAAAAATCTTTATATAATCCATGATCTTCTACAATAGAAAAAACTTTTAAATCTGTCAAAATAATATCTATTTGAGTTCTAACCCTATATCTCTTTATATGGCTAATAATACGATCAACATGTTCAATACAACAGTCGATGTGTATTGCATCATTCATCAAAAAAAGAAAGTTATCAAGAGCAAATCTTCCATTTGATAAAAGAAACAAATTATACAATATAGTAGAATCAGAAATCTTGCTAATATCATTTGTTGATATATTTTGTAATAGCTTCAACAAATCATCCTTATTACCATCTAATCGCAATACTAATCTGCTTTTTAAAAAAAATATCATCTAAAATACACAACCACTAAATAAAATACAAAACTTTGATAAATAACAATTAACGATAAAAATCTCAAAACAACCAAATAGGAAGATATTATAATTATAGAACAAATCTATAAAAATATCACATATTACTTTAATTTCTTTTATTTATTGAAAAAAACAATTATAATTATCAAATATAAGACATTTTTTATAAAAATTATGGATATAAATTTAAAAACAATACTTGATAAGATAATCCAGGAAAACCAAATTGTTCTCTTTATGAAAGGAACTGCTAATCAACCAATGTGCGGATTTTCATTTAAAGTAGCAAATATCTTAAATGAGCACAACGTCAAATTTCAAGACATCAACGTCCTTGAAAGTAATGAGCTAAGAGAAGGTATAAAAGAATATTCGAATTGGCCAACAATTCCACAACTCTATGTTAATGGTGAATTTCTTGGTGGATGCGATATAGTGACAGAAATGGAAGAATCTGGAGAACTAGAAGCACTACTAAAAAATTGCGAGAAAGTTAGTGAATAGTCTATCAATAATCAAGAAGAAAGCTGATTAATAAAGAAATCTTCAACGTCATTGCAATTATCGAAAAAAATTGCGTCTTTGATTTGGTGGCGAAACCATGTAATTTGCCTTTTTGCATAATTCCTAGTATTTTTTTTTGCAATCTCTACTGCATGTTGCAATTCAATCTTTCCATCAAAATAGTCAAGCAACTCTGGCAAACCGTGCGCCTTGTATGATGGCAAAGTCGCATTTATACCATTTAAAAAAATTTTATATACCTCTGCCAATACCCCTCCCTGTACCATATCATCAAACCTCAAAGAGATGTTTTCATATAATCTCTCTCTGTCTGGCAATAAAATTGCAGTGACAAACTCACAATCTTTAAAAACATTGTTGCATTTCTTTTCATAAAAATCAAAAATAGATTTTTTTGTTTGAAAGAATACATATCCAGCCTTTGTTAAACGATAAATATCGTTCTGGTCAATCTTACCAATAACCTTTTCATCAAGACTTGATAAATATTCATAAAACTGATTTCTACCAAAATTTTCTATATAATCGTCAACAAACTGCTTTATATCATCTTGTATATCTGGAATTTCACTCAAACCCTCCATCAAAGCTTTTGCATAAAATCCTGTCCCACCAACAAATAACATTTTCTTTGAATTATTTTGAGCCTTTTTCACGCAATTGATAGCATCATCAAGCCAATATGCAATATTATAATGACTGTAAATCGAAACATGATTGTATAACTGATAACTGTACCTCAGAATTTCTTCTTCTTTTGGTTGAGCACTAAGAATCGGAATCTCTTTATATATTTGCTTTGAATCACAGTTTATTATACTCAGATCAGGAAAATTCTCTGATAATCTTGTTGCAATGCCACTCTTACCAGATGCAGTTGGGCCCAATAATATATAGATTTTATCTTTTATTTTCATTTTTAATCATTATTTATTATTTTTTACTACTTTATTGTATTGACTAATAAGAAAAAATACTATAGAATAATTCTCAGTGTTTTTGATTTCGTAGCTCAGTGGTAGAGCACTCGACTTTTAATCGAGCTGTCGTGGGTTCAAATCCCACCGAAATCACTTACTTTTTTATTATTGCATATCAATAAAATCTTCAATTTGCTTTCAGATGTTGATTTAATCTGTTAACTGATAATTTAATTCTTACTTAATATATTATAAGTAATATTAATCTTATTCAAAATATAAATTTTTAACATGAAATTTCTACTGTCTCAAATTCAAGATAAATTATTTTCTAATGCAGAACTCTTTTTGAAATATCAGAACTACTATCTCTCTAAATTCTTAGTTCTTACATCAAAGATGTATAAAACAAAAGATAGCTTTTATTTCGAATTGATGTGCAACCATCACAATGCACTCACTGAGACAATTCTAGAATTTATAAAAATAGAAATTAATCCAAATCTCGATAAATTATCACAAAGAAAAACATTGTTTTTTTCAAAATTCTTAATGGACAGCTATTCACCAAAAAACTTTCCTTTCTCTAATATAAATTTCATAAAATATTCTTATAAACATAATTTCTCAAACCTATTTCAAGGTTTCGGAAATTTTCTACAAGACGTAAAAGATAGAAAATTTAATCATGTAGAAGCAAAAGACTTTATTGTTGGAAAAAATATAGCTTGCACAAAAGGAAAAATTGTCTTCAAAAATCACCTATTTGAGCTAATTTGCTATCATTCAAATCACGAATTCGTAAACTCAATACCAATCTTGTTGGTACCAGCTTCTATAAACAAGTACTATATACTCGATCTACAACAAGAAAATTCCTTGGTAAAATGGCTAACAGACAATGGTTATCAGGTATTCATTATTTCTTGGTTTAATCCAGATGAGAAAAGCCATGATTACAATTTCTCTGACTACATAATTGATGGAGTGAATCTAGCAATAAAAAAAATTACAGAGGATTTTAACTTTAAACAAATACATCTTGCTGGGTATTGCCTGGGCGGTATATTTACTGCAATATCAACCTCAATGCTAAAAGATCAAAATAAAATATTATCATTAACTTCTCTAACAACACAATTAGATTTTAGTGAACCAAATGATTTCAATATCTTTTAAGAGCCAGAATCGTGGGAAAAAATTAAAACCTCTGTTGATCTAAAAGGAATGATGAGTGGATATGATATGCAAAATTTCTTTAATTTTATAAAAGCAAAAGAAATGATATACCACTATATAATAGATAATTACTTCTATGCAAAACCTAAGGAAAAAATTGATTTCTTGAGCTGGAATGGCGATTCAACAAATATTACACCAAATTTCTATAAAGAATATATTGAGAATACATATATCAACGACATGATTGCGCAGCCAAATAAATTTCAGATTGATAACAATAAAATCAACATACAAGAAATTGAGATTCCAACTTTCTTCTTAGGAACAATAAATGACCATATAGTACCTTGGAACGATACATACAGATCTATGCAATTATTTACTAAATCTAAAAAACATTTTGTTCTTGGTGGTTCTGGTCACGTTGCTGGAGTTGTAAACCACCCATCAAGAAACAAATATCAGTATTGGATTGATAATAATTCACTACATCAACCATACACTGAGTGGAAAAAGAATGCAAAAGAATTTAAAGGCTCGTGGTGGACAAATTGGCTCGAGTGGTTAAATAAACAAAACACCTCTAAAATTCCAAATAAATATAATGACCTACCAATGTTATCAAGTGCGCCTGGAGAATACATAAATCAAAAAATATAAATTTAACTCAACTTCTCCGTGTATTAAAAAATGTAATTAGCATACAACCCTATTATTAATAGCTAACTCCAGAGTTTTATCATCAATAAAATCTAACTCTGCTCCACTTGGCAAACCACCTGCTAAAGTTGAGAGTCTCAAATATGGAAACTTCTTCTTTAACAACTCAATCAAATAATTTGTCGTTATTGATGAATTGTAACTTTTATTTAATGCAATCAATACTTCGCTCACATCTTCATTATAAATCCTCTCTATCAGATTATTAGTATTTAACATATCAGGGGATATACCATTTACAGCAGAAATTATACCACCTAAAACATGAAAACTTGAATCCAAAGATGTCAAACCACTTATTCTCCAAAGTTCATACAAATTCTCAACAATGCAAATAGTTTTAAATTGAAATCTCTCATCTTTTTTACAAATAAAGCATTTCTCCTCACCAATAATTACATTGCTACACCTACTGCATTCTCTAATATCACTCTTCACTCTACCTAAAGCGCTGATCATATTTTCAATATCAATCATACCATTTGATAATCCATCCAGCATATATGAAACAATCTTCTTTGATTGCCTTGAATTTACTCCAGGTAATTTTCCAAACTGCTGAATCAACTGCTTTATAATTTTATTCTCCATATTACTTTACTCTCCTAATTGCTCATCATCATCTCTTCTAGAATCCTTCTTTACACCATAAACCTCTAAGTTGTAACTCACAATCTCATACCCCATAATATCTAAAATATTCACTATTATTTTTCTAATTTCATTATTACTAAACTCTGTAACATTTCCAGATCCTATATCAATCAAGTGATCATGATGAATGTCACCACCTGGCTCATATCTAGCTTTATTGTCACCAAAGTAGTGCTTATTCAAGATGCCGAATTTCTCAAATAAATTTATTGTTCTATACACTGTCGCCAAATTTAAAGTTTTATCAAATTTTGTACTCCTCTCAAAAACCTGCTCAACGTCAGGATGATCCTGAGATTCACTTATAACTTTTGCTATTATCCTTCTTTGATCTGTAAACTTAACCTTGCATTTTTTAAATAATTGCTCAGCTTTCTCAACAAAATTATTCTTCATTCTTTTAATATATTGATTAATATAATTTTATTTTATTTTTGAGAATTGTAAAGTTTTCAATAATATCTATCACAACGATATCAATTCCTATAAT
>JBIKUW010000008.1:0-20893 GCA_044347385.1 Rickettsiales bacterium | reverse complement strand
AACAACAACAACAAATCATTGTATCTTTTTTCTGTCTTTGTTTAAGCTTTAACAAAAAATAAATTTCAAATCTAAATATAAAATATCGAATTGCCTTTATAAATTTTATTGATATTATTAATCTCATTAATACATAAAATCTTTTTTATGAAAAAAGTAACTTATCTTTTGCTAATAACTCTGATTCTTCTGAATTTCACAAATACCCAAGCATTCAACAAAATAGATGGAAGAAGTCAGGCACTGATTGATGCAGAAAATGATATAGATATAAAATATTATCTAACATCTCAAAGAAATTCTGAACTATTTGAGATAATTGACTTTAAGAATATTAGTACTGGGAAAAATGATAATATCAAAAATTATAGAGGAAAAATAATAATTTTACATTTTTGGGCAACTTGGTGTGGATATTGTATTGATGAAATGAAATACCTAGACCAACTATCAAACATACTACAAAAAAAAGAAATCGATGAAATAGTTATATTTCCAATTTCAATTGATAATGACAACTATTCTATAATTCAAGATTTCTATAAAGAGAGTAACATAAAAAATTTATCAATATATCAAGATAAAGAAAACAAATATCTATCCTCTCTTGGAAAAACAACTGTCCCAACAACATTCATCATTGGTAAAGATGGAAAACAGATTGTAGTTGCAAATGGGCCAGTACCTTGGGATAATGTATCAATTATAAATTATCTAAAAAAATTATTGTAATGAATATATTCAATGTATTTAAAAAAAATAAAAAAGATGCAGAATCTAAAAACGCAGAAAACCAGAAGTTAGATCAAGATTTTAACCGGAGCAACAAATCATGGGTTCAAAAACTAAAAGAAAAGTTGCAATTTACCTCAAAATTATTCAGTAAAATTTTTAATTTGTTTGATAAAGAAAAAATAGATTATGAGGAATTTGAACAATTATTACTTGACGCTGACATAGATTATTTATGCGCAAAAGAAATAATTTTAAAAATTCAAGCTTGCGAAAAAGAAGAAAAAATCGATGGAACAAAAATTAAAATTCTACTCCGTAAATTTATACTCGATATACTGAATGAATCACAAAAAAAATTTGATCTCGAACAATATAATCATGAAGATGAGAAGAAAAAAGTCCTGTTCTTCTATGGAATAAATGGGGGTGGAAAAACAACCTCTATCGCAAAAATAGCTTCTCTGTTTAGAGATAAGTACAAAACTATGATGGTTGGATGCGACAGCTTCAGAGTTGCTGCAAATGATCAATTAAGACTATGGGGAGATCAACTTGATGTTCGAGTATATGATTCTACTGATGCAGAAAATAATCACCCATCAACAATTGTCTATAAGGCAGTTGATTATTCAAAAGAACACAAGTATGAATTATTACTCATAGATACTTCTGGTAGAATGGCAAATAATAAAAATTTAATGGATGAACTGAAAAAAACCTGCGAAGTTCTAAAAAAACATTGCAACGAATATCCACAAGAAGGTATTTTAGTTCTTGATGGAACGCTAGGACAAAATACTCATTTTCAAATTCAGGAATTTAGCAAATATGTAAAGCTTACTGGCTTTATCATCACTAAACTAGATGGCGTGTCAAAAGGCGGCATTATCATCTCCCTAGCGCACAAATACAAATTGCCAATTTATTTTATCGGCATTGGAGAAAAGCAAGATGATATTAACTACTTTGATGCAGAAGAATTTACAGACGGTCTTTTAAATTTCTAAATTTAAGTTAATACTTATCACACATCAAAACAAATAATGATTTTTAATGACTTAAATAAAAAGTTAACATATAATGTAGAAAATATCTAAGCATATTGTATTTAAAATTAATGAATAAACATTTTGATGAAATGTCAGAAAATGACATCTTGGAGCAATTAAGAAACTTTGATAATGAATCTTCAAGTACGATCTACAATAGAAATAATATTGATGATCAGATAGAAAATAAAAAATCAATCACTGTTGCAATTATTGGATTACCAAACGCAGGCAAATCTAGCTTGATGAATATGATAATCGGTGAAAAAATTGCTGGCGTAAGTTCAAAAGTACAAACAACAAGAAATGCTATACGTGGAATCAAAATTCACAACAACGTACAAATAGTGTTTGTCGATAGTCCTGGCGTTATAAAACCAAATAGCGTCATTGATCACTTTCTTTCGGATGCTACAAAAAGGACAATGAAGGAGGCAGATCTAATAATCATATTGATGGATATCAGAAGTAAAAACAATGAAAATTTTCAAATAATAATTGATAACATCTCTCGATATAAAAACAAAGAGAAAATTTTAGTGATTAATAAAATTGATCTCTATAAAGAAGAAAAATTAAAAGAAGAAGTTGAACTTATAAAAGATAAATTTAGCACATACTTTCAAAACATCTTTGAAATTTCCGTTACACAAAACAAAGGAGTAGAAAATTTGTTAGATTTTTTACAATTAAAAGCAACCCAAAATGGCTGGATGTACCCATCTGATCAAATATCAGAAGCGCCGATGAAATTCTGCGCAGCCGAAATTACACGTGAAAAACTTTTTGAGACTATGAGTCTTGAATTGCCATATTCAATCTTAGTAGATACCGATATTTACAAAGACGAGCCAAACTTAGTAACAATTAGTCAAACAATTTATGTTGCAAGACAGAATCATAAATCTATGGTAATTGGAAAAAATGCACAAATGATTAAAAATATTGGGATACAATCAAGAACTGAACTAGAATCAATCTTAGGAAAAAAAGTTAATTTATTACTGCATGTAAAATGCAAGGAAAACTGGACTAGAAATGAACACTTTATAAAAAATATAATTGGTTTTAGTGGCTCATAAATCATAAGCAAATAGATCTTCAGAACAAACAAGAGCTTTTCAAAAACATATTTATGTGTAGAGAAATTGACTTTTAAACTTTTCATTATATAATCCTATATCTTACACAAAAATAAAGATATGTTCATAAATTTTTACACTTTATCATCATATTTTCCAATATTGGTTTTTCTATGTCTTGCGCTAATAATATCAACTGCGCTTCTTGGAATACCATTTATATTAAACAATAGAACAAAAGAAAAAGCGAAGCTTGAGCCATACGAATGTGGGTCTGACCCAATAGGCAAAGGAAGAAATATATTCGATGCTAGATTTTATTTAGTTGCGATGCTTTTTATAATTTTTGATTTAGAGATTGTTTTCATATTTCCATGGGCTGTTAGCCTTGGTTCAACATCTTACATTGGCTTCTGGCTGGCGATGATATTTTTATTTATTTTAGGTTTAGGTTTTATATATGAATGGAAAAAAGGAGCTCTGGAATGGGAATAATCAACGGTTTATTAAAGATGAATTAGTAAATGGAAAAGATTATATAATAACAGATTTAGATAGCGCCTTCAGTTTATTGGGTTCTGGTGCAGAAGCTGCATCTATCTGGGCTATGACATTTGGTACAGCTTGTTGTGCAGTTGAAATGATGCATGCAGCCACATCTCGATATGATATGGACAGATTTGGAACATTCTTTAGAGCTAGTCCAAGACAATCAGACCTACTAATTGTTTCTGGAACAATAACAAACAAAATGGCTCCTGCTTTGAGAAAAATATATGATCAAATGCCAGAACCAAAGTATGTAATTTCAATGGGAAGTTGTGCAAATGGAGGTGGATACTACCACTATTCTTACGCTGTTGTCAGAGGGTGTGATAGAATAATACCAGTAGACATATATGTGCCAGGATGCCCTCCAACCGCAGAAGCTCTACTATTTGGAATAGAATGCTTGAGAAACAAAATAATAAGAAATGGAAGAAAAAGAAAAATCAAAGTTAATCAATAAATTCTCCTCCCTCTGGAATCTTATTTTCTTACATATTGTCTTAGTAATCCCAACATCCTAGGGTTGTGCTGTTTATATGCTTCATTAATAGCAGTCCTACCAAAGGATCCCTCGTAAGGATTTGCACCACTTTGCAATAATAATCTAGCAGACTCGTATTGATTTTTTTCAAAAGCAAGACCTAGTGCTGTCGCGCCAGACTTGTGCTTAATACTTTTATTTGCACCATTTTTTAGAAGAATCCTAACAACTTCGGAATAGTTGTAGTAAGAAGCAATCATTAGAGCGCTCCATCCACTTCCACCTATTTGTCTTATAAAATTTATATCAGCACCATCGCGCAAGTACTTTCTGACAAGATCAGGTCTATTGTTTTGAACTGCTTCCATAAAATCCAAATTTCTCTTCTCCATGATATTCTGATGACTTGGCTTATTGTTAGGATTGACAGTTATTCCAGGCACTGGTCTAGTGTTATTTCCTGGAAGAAATGGATCATTCGGATCTTGCGTTGGTTTTCCAAAATTCTGCGAAGGCACAGTTGGCAAATAAAGTGCGATTAGCCTTGACATATTTCTATTACCTTTTCTATCGGCAATTCTAATACCTTCCTCCATATCACGAATACTTAAAATTTTCTGATCTAAAATTTTATTTACACGCGAAATATCATTCAACTCCACGTATCTGAAAAAATCACGCTTAATGGAACTACTGACTCCATTTTTTCTTAAACCTTCATTTAAATCTAAATCTGCAACACGCACCTCATTTTCATCAAATCCAAAATTTAATTCTATTTGCGCGTCATGCCCATCATCAGAATTCATCTCCGGGTTATTTGCAAAAGCATTGCTTGCGCTAGCAATAACTAAAGCCATAACCAATAAAACTTTTTTATACATAAAAAAATACCTTAATTAATATCGTCAAAAAATAATTGTAAAACATTAATACAACAATATTAATCAAAATATATTAATCAAATATTAAAATCTTAATTAAATATAAAAAAATTAATCAATGAATTTACCACCAACCGTCACATTCATCTACACCTAATATCCCAGCTAGAATTCCCTCATTGCAGTATTCACCTCCATAATAAGCTCCACCGTAGCCACCATGGCCGTATCTCCAATGTCCGCCGCCATGTCCACCGTATCCGCCACCATGATATCCTCCTCCGTGACCACCGCCATGACCACCGCCACCATGACCACCACCGTGAACCAAATGAACCATGTTATCACTCTGGTTACTTGCAGCTACACCCTGATTTAAGCTAACACTACTAAGTAGCAAGAAAGCAACAAATAATAATTTCTTATACATAAAAATACCTTTAAAAAAAATTAACTAATTAAACTATTTATCTCCACCATCTTCTGTGATGATGACATCTTCTGAGATAACAATCTTGGCCAAAAAACCCGCGCCTATAACATTCTTCAACGTAGCATCTATCACTATAGTATCTATTGTTATATCTATCGTAATAATAACTATCATCATAATAATCATATCTATATCTAACAGACTGAACATTATTTGAATTAGATTCAACAGCATTGTTATCAGCAGTTAAACCAATTTTGCTATTTCCAACTAGCAGCACAATAAAGAATAATATCTTGGAAAATGAAATTTTTTCAAACATAAAAAATACCTCTAAAACACAATTAATCAATATTTAAAAATATTAATTTCACAATATTAATTAAAAGATATTAATAATTTATTAATATCTTAATATTTTATTAGGCAAAATAAATTTTCTCTATAACTCAATTTCATCCCAACAAAATATTGCGAAATAACATTCCTTATTAACTAAATAAGATTTGCACTACCACAAATAATAGCTACATCTTCTTTTGCACCATCTATCGTCACTATGTCTATGATCGCGACATTCTCTCTCGACGCATCTCCAATAATCACGATATCCATGCCTACGATCATGATCACGATAATGATCATCATGATGAACAGAGTACCTCTTAGTACTTGAAGCTTCATTTGCATTTGCAGCAAAACCATTTCCTAGAATTCCGAGGAACAATAGAAACAATAAAAAATTTTTATACATAAATTTACCTTTAAATAAAATTCACAAATATTGTAAAATATAAAATCGATCTAATTAATCACAATATATTCAAAAATCATTAACATATAAATGTATATTAATGAAAATTTATAAAACAACTTCCAGATAAAATATAAAAATATATGTTACAATCTCATCAAAAAATCAACTAATACAATATGAACAATAAAATTGAAGCAAGAAATGTACGAGGGACAACAGATTTATTTGGAAAAGAGGCAGAATTATTCAACCATATAATAAATGATGCTTGGTCTGTAGCAGAAAAATATAATTTCTCTCGAATTGAATTACCAATCTTTGAATTTGCCGAAGTCTTCAAGCGTACGATGGGAGAAACATCAGACGTGGTAAACAAAGAAATATACTCATTTGTTGATAGAAGCGATCATGCTCTTGCTTTAAGACCAGAATTTACCGCATCAATAATACGAGCACTACACAGTAATAAATTACTAGACAGCCTACCAATTAAATGGTTCTCTTCTGGCCCAGTTTTTCGATATGATAGACCACAAAAATGTAGGCAGAGGCAATTCAACCAAATAAATTTTGAAGCAATTGGAATTGAAGACCCATACATAGATGCAGAAATAATAAACATGTGTCACGAGCTTTTGAAAATTTTAAAAATAAAAAATACCAAAATACACATAAATTCAATAGGAACAATCGAAACTAGGAAAAATTACTCACTAGCGCTAAAAGAATATCTTTATAAATACAAAGATGAATTATCAGATGATAGCAAAATTAGATTAGAAAAAAACCCATTACGAATACTTGATTCAAAAAGCTCTACTGATCAAGAGATATTGATAAACTCTCCAAAAATACAAGAATTCTATGATCTAGAAACAGAAAATTTTCTAAATAAAACTCTGCAATACCTTTCAGACTATGAAGTTGAATACTTCGTAGATAGCAAATTAGTAAGAGGTCTAGATTATTATACTCACACAGTTTTTGAAATAATAACTAACGACCTTGGGGCTCAAGGAACAATCATAGCTGGTGGGAGATATCATAATCTAAGTGAATTTTTTGGAAATAAAGCAATACCATGCTTTGGTTGCGCTGGTGGAATCGAAAGATTGATGAGCTTATCAGAAATTGATATCAACGCAAAAAGGAAAATCGCGATCTTATCTCTTGGGGAAAACACAATAAAATATGCTAATAAGATAATTAAAGAACTTCGCAATCAAGGCGAAATATGCGACTTGATTCTCGGCAAAAATAACGATCTAAAAAAATTACTTACCAAAGCAAACAAACAAGAATATAATTTCGCTATTATTATAGGGGAAAATGAAATTCTGGATAATAAGATTATTATAAAAGACCTGGATAGTGGAGAGCAAAGATTATCCACTATCAGTCAAATTTCCGATATCTTTAAATTACCAACGAATTAATAACCTTATCTGCTATCTCGCAAGAATTTTTCACAGATTCTTGTCCTTTCAGCATATTATTTAAACAAATATCTTGTATATCATTCATTCCAATTGACCCTAAAACTGCATGAAGGTAAGGACCTTGAAAATTCATATGATGGAATGACTCACCCTCCTCATAATTTCCACCACCTCTTGACATAATTAAATAAACTTTTTTATTTTTAACTAAACCCTCATACTTACTTGTAAAAGTTTTATTAAATCTACAAATATGATCTATATACAATTTCAATGATACCGAAATTGTATAATTATTCATCGGAGATCCAATCACAACATGAGTGGAGTCCATAAGTTCATCTATTAAAGCATCTCCAATCGCTAAATCAACCTTCTGAGCGTGGGTTCTTTTATTTTCCTCCGTATAAGCTCCAGCGAACCAATCTGCGGTAATGAATGGTAATTGGTCAATTACTAAATCTCTCCTCATTACATTGCAATCTACATATTTATTACGTATAAAATCAACAACTTTTTGACTATATTTTCTGGAAAAAGAAGTTTGGAGATTAGCACTGCTATCAATATGCAGAATGTTCACCATATATCGCTTTATAAAAAGTTCTGCTCACAGTATAACAAATATATCGATTGACATGATTATATAGAAATATATTTATAATATATAAACCATGGTACTAATTATTCATTACATAGTAAACGAATAATAAACGCAAAAAATATAATAAGCACCATTAAAAACTTGCAATATCAAGCAATTTAAATAGAATTTAAATAATAAATAATTTTTTATATTATGTCGTATACATACAATTTCATGCCAAAATTTAGTCCGCATGGCAGAAATATAATTTTCATTGCAATCTTAGTTACTCTGTTCATAAGTATCTTCTCACATACTATTGGATTGATAGCATTACTAATTTCAGCTTTTTGCATATATTTTTTTCGTGACCCTGAAAGAAAGTGCTTCCAAAAAAATGGATTGATAATATCATCAGCTGATGGCTTAATAACTTTCATCGGTAAAGCGCAAATTCCAGAAAAATTTGGACTATCTGGCGAAATGATTAAAATATCCATATTCCTCAATGTCTTTGATATACACGTCAACAGACTTCCAGTAAACGGAACAATCAAAAAAATAATATATTCGCCTGGCAAATTTATCAGCGCTACAAATGACAAAGAAAGTGACGATAATGAATGCAATACTCTAATTATTGAGGATGATATTGGAAACAATATTATTGTATCTCAAATTGCAGGACTTATAGCAAGAAGAATTGTTTGCACAGCAAAGCAAAATGAGAAAGGTCTTGCTGGCGATAGATTTGGAATTATAAAATTTGGCAGTAGAGTGAATATCTACCTACCAACAGATTTTAGATTGTTAGTAAGCGTCGGACAAAGAGTTATTGGTGGAGAAACAATAATCGGAGTAAGAGATAACCAAACGCTAGAAGAAATTTTTCAGGAAACAAAGCAAGATTCTCAATAACTTGATTTATAATTACACACATGAGGAAACGCAGAATATGGAAGAGGAATAAAGATACAACAAAACTAAGTATGATATCTTTATTGCCAAATATGGTCAGCCTCACAGCAATCTGCTGTGGTATAACATCTCTTAAATTTGCACTTTCAGAAAAATGGGAGCTTGCTGTAACAGCAATATTTTTTGCGGCATTCTTTGATGTAATAGATGGAATGCTTGCAAGAATGTTAAAAGCCACAAGCGAATTTGGTGCTCAGCTTGATTCACTATCGGACTTCATGTCATTTGGCGTAGCTCCAGGATTTATAGTGTATCTATGGGGATTTAAAAACTTTGGCTTCTTTGGTTGGTATAGTATTATAATTTACATCTTATGTATCGTAATAAGATTAGCTAGATTTAATGCAGATATCACATTAAACAAAATTAAATACGAATGGCAAAAAATGTTTTTTATAGGCATGCCATCAACAATCGCAGGAGCTTTGGTCATGCTGCCAATTATTCTTGAACTCTCAGATTTTAACTTGCAAATCACTCACAATAATCTTTATATCACAGCGTATCCAATATTTATTGGATTATTAGCAGTGAGCAAAATCCCTACCTTCTCTATAAAAAAAATCAAAATAAGAAAAGACTTTCTATCAGCAATAATGCTTGCAACGGGATTTACAACAATTCTTCTTATCACATATCCATGGACCATCATTCCATTTATACTAGCTATGTATTTACTTTCAATACCAGTTAGCACCTACACATACAAAAAATTTATAAAAAAGGAGGAGGAAATAAAAAATAATACAAAAATTACATAGTGAGAACATTTACCATGATGTAATTTTTAACAAAAAATATAAAACATGGTTTAATTAAGTATTTCGAAAATTAAACTATTAAAAATATTTCTTTAATTATAAATCATTTAAATTATAATAAAGTAAAGTTACATTTCAATTTGCATGAAACAAATATCTCAAAAAATCGCAAATTTTTTACTCATAATAACTGGTATTGTATTGACAATTAAAGATATTTTTCATCATGATACATTTCAAAATAAAAAAATTGTAATAGAATACTACGCTTCAATAAAAAGTATTAATATCAACAATCTTTTTTCAAAGATACATTCTGTTAAATACGTAATATCATCCTACATACAAGATATAGACAATCTTAACAATATATTAGAAGAAAACAAAAAATTAAATAATGAAATTACTATACTGAAACATAAAATCAATACGAATGAATATTTTGCTGAAATACAAGGTGAAGAAACATACAAACAATTTAAATTCATGCCAATCGAAATAATAAATTATGACAAACATTATGGAATAATATCCAATAAAGATAGTGCATTCGAGAAAAATGACCTCATTGCAAATGAATGCGGCATTATAGGAAAAATCGCATATAATGGAAACCAAGTGTCGATAATCATGCTGACAAGCCATCCAAAATTCTTATTGCCAGTTAGAATAGGAAATGAGAATAACACAGGAGTTTACTCATTTACAAAAAACTCTTTAATTGAAATAAAAGATAAATCAAAACTAGAAGTTGATGATAAGATAACAAGCTTTGAGGGAAAGAATCGAATTCCAAATGGGATACAAATTGGAAAAATTATAAGTATAGATAATCAAGAAATTTCTATTGAACAAAATAAATGCAAAAACCAAAAAATTGGCTTTGTATTAAGCAGAAAATAATATTCTGAAATCTATGATCAATAAAACGGATTATTCTCCCTATCTACTCACTTTGCTGAATAACAATTTCCGTCTTTCCCTTTTCTGCTAAAAATGGAAGTTTCTGATAACCAAAAATCACTGCCATCAAAAGAAATCCAATTGTTGCGATATTTAAACATTTCAAAACGAAATTTATAAATTGTCGATTTGCATTGCAAGACACATAGTCCTCTACAATTACTTCAATTCCTAAAGAAGCATGATAGAATGCCATTATAAAAAACAAAAGAAATACTAAAACAGTAAATGGCTCATTAAAAATATCGTAAATCTGTCCATTAGATCCAATGAAGCCAAAAATTTTATAACTGAAAAACGCTGATAAAAAAATTAGAAAAATTGCGCTAAATCTCTGCACTAACCAATGCATAGAACCAGTATTTGACATAACAATAAAAAATATTTTTATGCCAGATTATATAATAAAAATAACAAAAAACAACTAATTATCCTTTAATATATCTCCATAAATACCGTATCCGGAAAACCATCTCAATCTAAGAATGTCTATTTTCCCCTCAGAATCAATTTCATCTAGAACCTTGTTAAATTTCCCGGTCAACTTTGAATTTTTTTGAAATACAATGCCATAATAATATTCTTTATTATCTTGGTATGGCATTGGAATATAAGCCATATCTCTGTTATTCTGTGTAATTACTTCAGCCTGAAGAATCTCAACAAAAATTGCACTCACTTCATCTTTCTCAAGACCATTCAATAAATCAAAATGCCTAGAATATGATTTTATCTGGAAATCATTTTTTACTACTTGATTGTTATTTTCGTCAGATTCACTAGCACTTAAATCTGTATTTTCATTGGATTTAGTTGAAGCAGAAGTCTTTATGAATAAAC
This sequence comes from Rickettsiales bacterium, assembly GCA_044347385.1. GTDB lineage: Bacteria > Pseudomonadota > Alphaproteobacteria > Rickettsiales > CAIPFW01 > CAIPFW01. The sequence continues at coordinate 9,356 of JBIKUW010000008.1, read as the reverse complement.
TTTTTTTATGCAAGAAAGTTTTTGTAGCAGGGGAAGAGTAATTACCATAATCACGACCTACATTTAAATTTTTATGATCATCAATAACCATGTGATCTAAAACTCTTTCGAGATAATCTGACATAGTTGTGTTTTTCTCAACCCCTATCACCCCGCTAATATCATTTATACTGTGAATTTCCTTCAACTTCTCTCTTTTAAAAACTAGAGCAAAAGTTGGACTGTAGTATGGGTGTGAAAAATCAAACTTCTCAGAGCGCTCTGTAGTCTGAGTTACAGATGATACAACTAAATCAACTGTTTTATTTTCCAAAGATGGCAATAATTCATCAAAATTCATTTTTTTAAATTCAACACCATAATTTAAACGCTGGGCAATTGCAGATACAAGATCTATATCAAAACCTATAAGCTCATTTCTGTATTCAAAAGCAAATGGAGGATAATCTGGACTAACTCCAATAACTAATTTTTTACTCTCATGCTTAGCACAACCATAAGTTGTAAAAGATAGTAATGCTACACACACAATTCCTATTATTTTTCTTAATTTCATATCTCGCTAATAGCAGAAAAACATCGATTCCTTCGTATATACATTACCATCTCGATCACGAACTCGCAAGGTTAAAAAATGTTTACCTTGTTTTAACCTCCATATTTCATTTTTCAACTTTTCGCCATCAATCTCCCAAGAAATCTGCTCTATGTTCTTAAAATCAGAAAATTCGAATCTAATTTTCTGGCTCTCAACCGGAGTTCTTGGGTCTATTGCAATGTATGATCTATCAAATGGATTTATTATCTTTATCAAATCTCTTTCTATATTAATATTAGAACTCAAATCCAAACTACTAACATTTTTACCAAAACTATTATTAGAAAAATATTCTTCATAATTATCTACTTTTCTTTTAATCAAATTTCTATTGATTTTGACAGACTTTAGTTCATTTAATTTACCTAATTCACCAAAAACATTTCTCAAAACCATCCCTGGCCCAAGCGCACCTGACATCAAATTCATTGATTGATAATCAACATTTCCAAACCATACTCCAACAACATAATCATCATTGTACCCAGTAGCCCAGGCGTCTTTGTAATCTGTTGATGTTCCAGTTTTAACAGCAATCCTCTGTGGAAAATTTAAAATACTATCTCTGGAAAATTCTATCCTCCTACTCATTCTATCCGACAAAACAGAAGATAGAAGACTCACGGTCTCTAAATCAAAAATTCGTTTCTCAAAAACGCCACTCTTCCCGCTATCAAAATTTAAATTTACTTCCTTAAACATTCCATTATTAGCTAAAACAGCAAATGCCCTCACTAACTCAAATAGTGTTATTTCACCAGCCCCAACAGCTAATCCAATATCATAATGGTCACAACTATACTCAAAACTTTTAAAACCTAAATTTTTCAAAACACTACAAAAATCAAATACACCAACAAATTTCAATACCTTCAATGCCGGAATATTGAGTGAGTTTGCTAAAGAATCACGCAAAGTCACCTCCCCATAAAACTTATGACTAGCATTTAAAAAATTGTGACTTCCATGCAAAACCGACTGATTCATAGGTGAATCTTCAATTTTAGAAGAGAGACTCAATCCATTTTGAAGCGCCACACCATATAAAAATGGCTTTAAAGTTGATCCCGATTTTCTTTTGATTTGAACACAATCTATATCACCATTCTCTTTAGAATCCAGACTTATTGAATTGTAAGACAGAATTTCCATAGTGTGACGATTTAAAACCAAAACCGCTCCATTTCTAACATTGTAATCATGACTATTGAAATACTTCAGGCTATTGTAAGTAAAATTATTGATGTAATTCTGCAAATCACTATCAATAGATGTCTTAACGATTTTCCCCGTGTTACTATTTGATCTCAAAAAAGACAAAAAATGCCTTACATCAACACGATGATCTCTTCTAGAAAATCTCAACTCATCCTCCAAGACACCATTCAATTGCAATTTATCAATAATATTGCTATCGAATAATTTTCTACTAAGTAGCTCTATTTTTCTCTCAATGTTATTCAAATTTTGATTTCTATAAGGATTAAAGGACGATGGAGCTCTTAAATTCACAATTAAAAACAACATCTCCTTCAAATTCAAATTGTTTAAATTCCTATCAAAATAAAATTCTGATGCTTGCTCGAAACCCCTTCTATTACTCGCAAATGGAACTTGATTAATGTAAAATTCTAAAATTTCATTCTTCTCTATTTTCCTTTCTAGTAGATTAGCCTCAAAACCCTCTTTGATTCTAGATAAAAAAGTTCTTCTTCTTGGGTACACTATTCGAACAACCTGCTCAGAAATTGTACTTGCACCTCTTTTCTTCTGAAAAGATCTTAAATTTAAGAAAAATGCATTCAGTCTTGCAAACCAATCAACCCCACTATGTAAATAGAAATTCTTATCTTCGGAAAAAATAAGAATTTTTTTAAGTAGCGTGCTCACATCATATAATTTAACGTTATTATATAAATTCCAATTATTTTGATAAGTTGAATTTAATGACTTATTGTTTGAATCCAAAACTTGATATCTTACAATATTTTTGTCAACATCCTTAATCATTAGATGAATTGGCTTTAAATCCAAAGCAATAAATGAAAAAAATCCTATGCAAACTAAAAGTATTCCTAAGCAAAGAAATTTAACAAATCTACTAAAAAATTGCATTGCGCTTCAACTCTAACGATCTTCAATTGCACACATTATCTTTTCATAATATGAAACAAAAGTAAAAACCACAAACATTAAAATTCTCTGCAAAACTAAATATCTAATCCATTTAAATAAACAAATTTAAAAAATAAATTTATATTTAAATCACCAACATCTAACTTATGTTTGATAATCTAAAATACATAGCTTCTAGGATATGCTGCCTATTAACAAAATCTTCTCCAGCCAGATCAGCGATGGTGCGAGCCAATTTTAAAATTTTATTATATCCTCTCATACTTAAATTGTTTTTTTCGCAGTATCCCTTCAAAAAATTATTTGCTTCGGTTTCAACTTTTAGCAAATTCTCTAAATCTCCGATAGCTTTAGCATTTAATTTAAAATCGCATTCTCTATATCTTTGATATTGAATCTCGCGAGCAACTTCAACCCTTTCTCTTATAACGGCACTATTTCTGTATTGAGCAAACTGCGGATCACCCTCCAAATCCTTATCATCTTTCTTTGAGAATAAATTGCTATCGCTATACTCCCCACTAATATTAATCATAATATCAATTCTATCTAAAAATGGACCTGACATCTTTTTCTGATATTGATTTGCACAGTCAGGCACTTTATTACACTGCTTCGCTTTATTTCCAAGATACCCACATTTACATGGATTCATTGCGCCAACTAATTGAAAATCCGCTGGATACTCAATATGTTTATTTACTCGAGAAATATTAATTACACCAGATTCTAATGGCTCTCTCAATGCGTCTAAGGTTGCTGGATGAAATTCCGCAAGCTCATCAAGAAACAAAACTCCCTTATGCGACAATGTTACCTCTCCAGGAACAATATTCTTTCCACCACCTATAATTGAAACAGGAGATGCTGAATGATGCGGCGAACGAAAAGGCCTTTTGATTGCTATCTCATCCTTTAATTCATTACTCGTAATACTTTCTATCAAACAAATATCTACAATATCCTCGGTGGATAACTGTGGCATAATGCTTGGAAGACACTGAATTGAAAAAGTCTTGCCACATCCAGGTGGGCCCTTCAAAATTATAGAATGCCCTCCAGCAGCTGCTAACTCCAAGCCTCTTTTCACAAGATATTGCCCTCTTATATTTGCAAAATCATATTCATGATCATCATTCATCTTCAATCTAATAATTGAAGGTTGTGGCAATTCCTCAGTCTCATTTAAATGATTTATCATTTGCAATAAATTTTTAGGAGCTATGACTTTCTCATTTCCAGAAATCATTGCAAGCGAGCCATTATCATGTGGACATAAAACAAAAAAATTATTTCTTGCGCCATGAATAGCTGCTAAAAGTGCAACATTTACTTTTGTAATATTAGAATTCAAAGCTAGCTCACCAACAATTATGTACTGCTCATGATTATCATTTTGTAAAATTTCTAACTCTCTCAAAATACCAACAACAATTGGCAAATCATAATAATTTCCATCTTTATGCAAGTCAGCAGGCGATAAATTAACCACAATTCTTCTCGGGGGAAGATCTAATCCAATATTATTCAAAGCTGCTCGAATTCTTAAGGCAGCTTCATTAATTGACTTCCCAGCCATGCCAACAATGTTGAATGATGGCATTCCAGAATAAATACTAACCTGAATTTCTGTATGAACTGAATTCAATCCATCAACTGTGATTGTATTTACTACTGAAATCATAACAATTTCTATACAAATTAATAAAATATTATAAATTATATAAAACAATTAATCTATATATAAATTCCAACAACGAGAATTCGACCTATTTTATTTGGATACAATTTTTCTCAAATTTTCCACGTTAAACGACTTATTCACATTAAATAAATTCCCACTCCAATCAATATCAGCGTAAACCGTCCCTCTGTACTGATAAGGAATAAATGCAATCCTGGAAATTCCTTTAAATGTTAGATTCATCATAAGAAAATTTATAATTCCTGCACCAGTAAATCTATCACTAGATAATTGAAAATTATTCTTCAATAATCCATCTTTGATGTCCAATTCTCCCTTCACCTCATTTAATACAGTCTCTCCCGAAACAACACTTCTCTCACTCAAAGAAACCAATGAAGAATAATCTGTTATTCTGTGAATATTATTTACAAAAAGATTCAAATCCAGATTTTTTATCACTGAATTATATAATATATAATTTATTCTTGCAGAAAGATTTGTCATAACTTTTTGAAAATTATCACCACTAGTCGCGAATTTCCCAGAAGCACTCATATAAACTGGCAATTTCTTCTTTTCATTTTTTAAATCATTAAAATTAAGATTTTTTACAATCGCAATTCCAACAACTATCTGATTATTAACATCAACATTCCCAACAAAGTTAATCGATCCGTTCTTTATTTGAAGAAATAAATTACCAACTCTCAAAATATTGTCCTTATTCTCTGAATCAATCATCAAGCTATCTATCTTTATCGCATCATGAACAACATTACTAATATTAGTATTAATCTTTAAATTTATATCAATAATTTGCTTCAAACTAATATTGAAATTTTTCCAAACAACTTTGTCATTATTTTTTTTAAAATCTTGAGCATTGATCAAAAAATAATCCTTGTAATTGCTAATTTGAAAAATTTGTGCAACTTTTTGAAGATCTAAATAATCGCCTTTCGACTCAATACTAACTTTCGGCTTTAAATTATCCCATGAGATCTGAATCTTATTATTCACATTAATAAATTTTCTATCTCTGAGTAAATTCTCAATCAAAATCCTTTTGTCATCAACAACTACAGAAAAAATAATATTTTCTATAGAATTGCTATTCAAAACACTATTTACAAGACTAATTTGGAAATTGGTATTAATCTTCATTTTATTCACAATCACCAAAATATTACTCAATATTCCATTCTTCTCGGCCTTATTATTCTCAAATATTTTCTTAATCTTTTCTTCCAATTCATTCAATTTACATCCACCAATTTGCAAAACCCCTTCAATATCATTCGATTCATCATTTCCTCTAAATAACACTTTGCCAATTACAGATAATTTTTCATCTTTTATTTTAATATTATTGATTGTTAAATTTCCAGGCATTGCAGATAAACTAAAATTCACTCCATCCGAACCATTATTAAATGGTATAGCAACTTCCATCTTCAATTGATTTCTAATATCATTAGATAAAACATCGCCATGAGCTTCAATAGCATACTGATCTTTTAGTTTGCCAGTTAATTGCTTTATTTGAATTTTCTTATTTTCAGATACAATTTCACTTTTTAAATTTGTTATCTCTTGATTGAAAAATTTAAATTTATTTACTGTGAAATTAAAATTGAAGTCAAAGTTTTTTAAAATATCAAAATACAGTGCCAATTCATCAACCACACTAGATTGATTATTTACCACCTTATTTTTTAAAGAAAAAATATTAAAATTCTCATTCTCACTAAAAACAGCAACGCTCTCTCCACTTATATTTATATCAAACTTCCCCTTTTCTCCATTATATAAAACACTGCCATTGAACTTGTTGTTATTTTTGTAAAACTCAATATTATCAAACTTTATAGATTTGCTTGGCTTATCGTATCCAACACTCATGCCCAATTTAAATCTTTCATTAGGATTATAAGCATTATCATATTTGCAATTTGCACAGAAAATTTGCGTTAGATTCAACAAATCATTTCCTCTTGCGTCTATTCTCCCATTTATCTGATTTATAAAATTATCATTCTCAAATTCAACGTCCATTTTATAATCAAGTTCCTCTCTATCGTTAAAGATCGTACCATTAATTGAGTGTAAGTTATGATTTACAGTCTGAATTTGAGATTTAAAATTAAAATCTGTATCATTCTCATGAGCATGCAAATTTAATGATAGCAAACTACCTTTATTATTAATCTGACCACTAATTTCATTCACTTCCTTCATTATAATCAACTTATTGTTGAAATACACAATTTTTCCGTTCTGAACATTTATCCTAGAGTTACCAATCTTTTGTAAATTACTAATAAAGCTTGCGATGTAAGATTTTTCTCTTTTTTGAACCTCTGAATTTCCTATTTCCTGATAAACATTCAATGTAGGACTATACAATTTTATATTACCAATCAATCCGCTTTGAAAAATCAATGAAAAAAGATCAAATGAGAAAACCACTTCATCAATCTTCATATTGCTCTTTGAAGCATCTACTTTATTCTCCAAACCCTCAATCTTCACTTCATATAAAATAATCTTGCTGTTAATTAAACTAAATTTTGTTTTCTTTGATTTATAATCTATTTTATAATTATTCTGCTCAAATATTGTTCTAATATTTCCATCTATAGAATTTAATTTCGACTTACCATAATAAAACAATCCAGCAATAAAAACACATAATATAATTGATTTGAAAATGAATTTATGAACTGTTTTCATTTTATTCAGAAAGTAATTTAATTTTGCTTAATATAATATATATTAAGTTAATAGGATTAAATAGAAGTAAAGAATTATATATTGTTAATTTTTAAAATTTACAATTTGATATTCAACGCTATGACCCAACTGCCCTAGTGAACACTAATACACTTTCGCTTTAATAAACAATCGGTTATAATAATTCAACAAAATTTATATCATTTATATGATTTTAAAAAACGTATATAGAACTCATAGCTGTAACGAATTAAATGAAAATAACGTTGGGGACACGGTCACACTCTCTGGATGGATTTTCAGAAAAAGAAGTCATGGTGGAATTTTATTCATCGATCTTAGAGATCACTATGGCTTAACACAAATTGTATTCAATTCAGAAGATCTAATCAATCAAATTGAAAAAATTAGAGTAGAGAGCGTAATTTCAATTGATGGAAAAGTTGTTGCTCGTAGCGATGGAAACTGTAATGAAAATCTCAACACTGGAAGAATAGAGATAATCGTTTCTAAATTGACAGTGCAGTCAAAAGCAGATGAGCTTCCTTTTCAAATCGATAATAACGAAAAATATAACAGCGATACTCGTTGGGAAAAACGCTTTCTTGATTTGCGTAGAAAATATTGCCATGACAATATCGTTCTTCGCTCTAAATTTATTAGCAAATTACGAAACGAAATGAATTCAATGGGATTTCTTGAATTTCAAACTCCAATTCTAACTGCATCCTCTCCTGAAGGAGCTCGTGATTTCTTAGTTCCAAGCAGAACACATCCTGGAAAATTCTATGCATTACCACAAGCACCACAACAATTTAAACAACTTTTAATGGTTTCAGGTTTTGATCGATATTTCCAAATTGCACCATGCTTTAGAGATGAAGATTCCCGTGCAGATCGCTCACCTGGCGAATTCTATCAATTAGATATCGAAATGTCATTTGTTACTCAAGAAGATGTTTTTCAAACTATTGAGCCAGTAATATATAACAGTTTTAAAGAATTCACTGACTTTAAAATTAATGATTGCCCATTTCCAAGAATCAAATACAAAGATTCAATGTTGAAATATGGCTCGGACAAACCAGATTTAAGAAATCCACTCATAATTCAAGATGTAACTGATATTTTTGACGGATCATCATTTAGTATTTTTGCAAATGCGATTAAAAGCAATAAAGACAAAGGTCGCGATAAAACAATCGTTCGCGCTCTATTAATTCCTGGAGTTGCTGAAATGGGACGTGCATTCTGCGACAAAAAAAATGATTATGCAATTGCAAATTTAGGCGTACGAGGATTAGGATATATTATTTTTGGAAAAGATGAAAATGGAAATCCAGAAGCAAAAGGCCCTATTGCAAAAAATCTCGGAGCAGAAAAAACTAACGAACTAAAAAATAAAATTAGGGCAAAAGACGGTGATATCGTTTTCTTCTCCTGCGATACTGAAAGAGTTGTCGTAAAATGCTTGGGAGAAATGAGAAAACTTCTTGGAGAGGAGCTCAATCTTGTCAACAAAAAAGAATTCATCTTCTGCTGGGTGATCGACTTCCCAATGTACGAACTAAATGACGACGATATCATAGATTTCTCGCACAATCCTTTCTCAATGCCGCAAGGTGGAATGGAAACTTTGATCAACGCAGATTCCCTTTCTGGAAATGAAAGGGTTGATGCTTTATTGAAAATCGACGCATATCAATACGATCTAGTATGCAACGGAATTGAAATTTCCAGCGGCGCTATTCGTAACCACAAACCAGAAATAATGTACAAAGCCTTTGAAATTGCTGGATATTCGAAAGAACAAGTTGACTCAAAATTCTCCGGAATGATCAACGCATTCAAATACGGCGCCCCACCTCACGGCGGAATCGCACCTGGTGTTGACAGAATGGTAATGTTAATTTGCGACGAACCAAACATTCGCGAAGTCATCGCATTCCCACTAAATCAAAGCGGCCAAGATTTAATGATGTCAGCTCCTTGCGAAGTCACGGAAAAACAATTGAAAGAATTACATTTAACTTTGAATGTTAAAAAGAAATCATAAAAATCTATAAAGAATCAAAAATCCCACCCCGGAAGCACAAAAAATCCCTTCACCCAAATTTTTCCCTCCAAATATGCTTCCCACCTCCCCCCTTCACCCCTTAAAATCCAATCAACTAAATAAATTTCACAAAAAAATGCAAAAAT
>JBIKUW010000021.1:0-15748 GCA_044347385.1 Rickettsiales bacterium | reverse complement strand
GTTTTGAATATCCTATCTCTCTTCCGGTTAGTTCAGCCATAACTTTTAGAGGATCTCCTCCGCAAGCTATCATTAATCCGTGATCTCTATAACTTGTTATATATGAATCTCCATTTTCTGCCCCTATAACATTTCCAACAGCAATAGCTTCCTGTCCATTGTAAAGATGACAAAAGCCAATTATTTCTTTTCTTGTATATAGGTCTCCAGCTCTTTCTTCGAATTTTCTTATTGTTTCCATCAATGTATATGCAGAAACTATTTGCTCATTGCTTATTGATAGGTCTGTTTTTGTTTGATTAATATCAAATATGCTTTGAATTTCATTGATATTAATTTGGAAAAATTTCTTACTTTGCATAAATATCACTGGTATTGAATATTTTTGTTGATATATTATCGATTTTAAATTGAGAAAGTCAATTACAAATGAAGTATTAGTTATTGGTTTAAACGATGGATTAAGAATTTATGGATTTATGTATAACAACATATTTTTATATGTGTAGAGATATATTATCTAGAGATAAATAATATATCGCAATTGCCTACCGTTTGTTTATTGTTTAAGAGCTTTTTTAAGCGTAGATATTTTTTTGATAATTGTTTTCATAAATCATGTTTAATTCAGACTGCGATTTCTGATAACTATATTTGTTGCTTTCCAGAGAATATCTATTGTCTTGTTGCGCTACGTGTGTCATATCTAGGCTATATCCAGCACTTCGTACCGTTTTGATGTAGGAGCGATTGTTTGTCATTTTGCTTAGAGCTATCCTCAATCTATTTATATGAACATCTATTGTTCTTTCGTTTATGAGTTGTGGGTTTTTCCAAACAGATTGTAGAATTTCTTTTCTATTGAATATTTTATTTGGATTTTCTACTAATAATTTTAGAATATCAAATTCTTTTGCACTTAATTTGATATTTACTCCTGATAACTCTAGAGTTTGATTAATCAAGTTCATTTTTATTTCACCAGCTTGAGCGATTTTTTCTCCTAAAAATTTCTTATATTTTCTTAAGAGATTTTTTGTTTTTGCGATAAATTCTGGCATTATGATTGGCTTTGGTATAAATTCATCGATTCCTAGTTCAAAAATAAGAATTTTTTGTTCTAAATTGTTGTTTTGACTAATAACAATTTTAGGAATGTCTTTAAAATCAATATCATTGAAGATTTTGTTTAGAGATTCTGTGTTTTGGTAAAATTTAGAATCAATATCTATAATTACCAAGTTTATTGAGGATTTTGAATGCAAGTCATTAATTTTATCTATGCTTTCAGCAATGATGCATCTGGATTGTAGTTGAACCCCAGGATTTAAAATATAGTCTTGCAACATTTGTGCATGCAGTTTGTCATCTGAAATTATAAGTATATTCGATTGATCATTAAAGTAATTTGATGTTTTTAACATAGTATAAGCCTAAAAAGATAAAGTTAAATTTTTCAAATCACACACAGCTAAGATAATGTTTTAAGTCATATATTCGGTTCCAAAAATGGTAATTTTTCTTGATTCTGAGATTATAGATATATGAAATAATTATTCAATGAATATAAAAAAATTTTATGTTTTTTTGTGCTTTTGGTTTTGAATTTTTTATGATATATGGTGCACCCGATAGGATTCGAACCTATGACCTATAGCTTAGAAGGCTACCGCTCTATCCACTGAGCTACGGGTGCAACAAGATAATTATATGATTTTATGATTTTATGTCAACTAAAAACAACCAAAAATAAAAATTTTAAATTTGGCTATTTTTTTGTGTTGAGTTTTAATTCATTTAATACAATAAGTGTTAAAAGTCGCATTCTTATATCATTTCTATCTTAAATGATATGCGCAATTGATTGATACTTTTTAACTATCGTATGCTGAAAGATATAATGAATTATACAATTTGTTGATGAAGGATTTAGTCGTTCCCTCTTCTTTCTCCAAAAAATCTCAATAAGAACAAAAAGATATTTAAGAAATCCATGTAGAGTGAAAGAGCAGACATAACGGCTAATTTACTCATCATTTCTGAATTTCTCATATTATTAGGTGCTGATAAATAAATATCTTTGATTTTTTGAGTGTCCCATGCAGCAAGAACTGTAAACAAAATCACTCCTATAATTGATATAAAGAAATCTAATCCACTTGATTTCAGAAATATGTTCACAATTGATGCAATTAATATTCCAATTACACCCATGATTGCAAAAGATCCAACAGATGTTAGATCTTTTTTTGTTGTATATCCGTATAAGCTTGTTAATCCAAATACTGATGCCGAGATGAAGAAAGTTTTTGCAATACTGACTCCTGTATATATTAGAAATATAGGGGCGATTGATATACCTAATAGTCCAGCATATATCATTAAGCACGCGCTCAATCCACTTAAAGTCATGGATTGCATTTTACTTGACATATAGAATACCAATCCGATTGGCGCTAAAGCAAAGATCAGCATCAATACAGGATTTGAAAATAATAATTGCATCAATGTAGTTGATTTTGACGCCATGTAAGAAATAAGTCCTGTAACAGCAAGAGCTGATGACATGTAGTTATAAACTGACATAAAGTGTGATCTTAATCCAGCGCTGTAAGACGCCGAGATAAAATCGCTACTTTGTGTTTCTCTAGTAAAAAAAGACATATTTTATATTTAACAAAATTATATATGATTATATCATAAATATATTGTGTTATGATTCAAAATCAAGTTTGGTAATAGTTAAGTTAATTTTTTTAAAGAAGATTATAAATTAATAATATTTTGTTTACTTAGTAAGTATGAGTTATGTAGTTTCGAATTGTAGATCTGTTGTTTATTATTTTAAATATGTTAAATGCGCGTTGAGATTTAGTAGTTTTTTTCCTAAATCTATTCTTCAATTAACATTATTTTTTATTTTATTTTTTGTTGGAATAGAAGATTCAAGATCTGCTGGAGTTTCAGCAAAGTATATTAATTTGATTGTTGAGGATACTTTGTATTATCCGGTGAGTTTGTTGATTAATAAATTTGTTTTAAATAATAACTTAGTAGTGAATGCAAGATATGTGAATGCTGAATATATAAGGAATTTAGAATTTGACGAGAGTATAAATATAATTATTACTCAGAGTAAGAATAGAGATATTATAAAAAAGTTTTTTAATATAAAATCTGATATTTTTCTTGGTAATACTAGCTATTGTTTATGTGCACATGTGGATAAGAAGGCTTCATATAAAAATGTTGCGTCTTTAAATGATATTTTAAAGCAAAATAATTTTGATACTCTAGCAATCGGAGATCGAAACAGTAATTTTTTTGTTGGTGGGGATGTAGATGTTAATGCAATAAGTATTTTTGATAATGCAGATGATGCAATACAATCAATTTATTTTAAAAAGAATGATATTGGCTTGTTTTTGTTTCCAATGTGTGAAAAAGAGCTTGGCATGAAAGTGCTGCATTCTGTGACTTCTTCAGATGCTGCATTGAATAATTTTGACAATATGAATATTGAGTATAGAATATATGTTGTGAATTATTTGAACAATAATGTTCAATCTTTTTTGTCATTTATAACAAATTCACGATATATTTATGATTTATTAAAAAATTATGGTATACTTGACAAGACGAGACAATTTAGTAATTAATTGATATTTTTTTCTTGACTTTGAGATTGTTTTTATTTATCTTAATCGTGCGTTAATTCGATTATGCAAATATTAAATTTCATTAAGTTTTTTCTTGTATCACTCCTTATTTTCAAATAATATAGGTTTTTATGCGTTTTTCTATTTTTTTTAAAAGTTATAATTTTGTTTCTATGCAAAGAAATGATGATGTTCAGGTACTTTCGGTTGAAAAAAAAGATGATATTCAATTGGAAAAACCTCAGAAGAGAAGTATTTTAAAGGTCGGCGCTTCTTTAGATAAGAGGAATATAGGGGTTGCTACTCAGGATTTCAATATTACTAAGGATAGTGGTTTATTAGACTCTAATATCACCTTAGAAAAGAGAGATGGGAATAATAAAGTTTATACAAGCAATGATTATTGTAGTACGAATATCGAATGTCAGAATGTGGATGACGACATTGTTAATGTTTTAAATAATAGTGATGATGAGTTCTCTTCTGAAGATTCGCGTGGTAGCGATGATGATCAAGATAGCGAGACCAATTCAGATTTAGGTTTTTCTGAGAATAGATCTCAAAATTTTAAACATAACAATAAACAAAAACAAAATAAAAATCAGACTGGCCAAGGAAATGACCAGAGTTATGCAAACAATGATGATATTTCATATTTTGATAATTTACCTGAGAATCTGAAGCATTTAGAGATCTCAGAGCTAAATATGAAATCGATAAAAGAACTTAGAGAGCTGGGTGCTTTTTATAGAGTTGATTTGAGTTCTTCAATACAAAAGCAGCATATTATAAATGCTATATTGAGAAGAGTGATATTTATCCCGAGTATTGCTTTAACATTTGACGGTGTACTTGAGGTCCTTGAGGATAATGGTGGTTTTGGATTTTTGCGTTCACAGAAGATGAATTATAATCCGAGTAACAATGATGTTTATGTTCCAAATCATATAATAAGAAAATATAATTTAGAGACTGGACATAGCATTTATTGTACGATTAAGCAACAAAATAACAGTAAAAAAGGAGAAAAATATTATCCAATAGATAAAATCCTAAGAATTAATGGGCTTGATGCCACAAACCAAGAAATTTTAGAGCGTGTTAAGGAGAGAAGGCATTTTGATGAGCTAACTCCATGTTATCCTGAATCAAGATATAAATTGGAAAATAAAAGAGTTGATTCTCAAGACAATTTAACAAATAGAATGATTGACCTTATGTCTCCAATTGGCAAAGGTCAGAGGGCGCTAATTGTTGCCCCTCCTAGAACTGGTAAAACAGTTTTATTAAAAAATATAGCAAATTCAATTAGTTATCAGTATCCAGATGCAAAGCTTTTCATTCTATTAATCGATGAGAGGCCAGAAGAGGTTACTGATATGATAAGATCAATTAGAGGTGAGGTTGTAAGCTCTACGTTTGATGAATCAGCGGAGAATCATATACATGTAGCTGAAATGGTTTTAGAGAAAGCTAAAAGGTTAGTTGAAAATGGAGATGATGTTGTTATCATTCTTGATTCTATTACTAGATTGGCAAGAGCATATAACACAATGGCACCTTCTTCTGGTAAAGTCTTGACTGGTGGTATAGATTCAGGTGCATTGCAACGACCAAAGCGTTGGTTTGGTGCAGCTAGAAATATTCATGATGGAGGTTCTTTGACAATTATAGGAAGTGCCTTGGTTGAAACTGGATCAAGGATGGATGAGGTAATCTTTGAAGAATTTAAGGGTACTGGAAATTGTGAAATTGTTCTTGATAGAAGAGTTGCTGAGAAAAGAGTATTTCCTGCATTCGACATACTGAAATCTGGGACAAGGAAGGAAGAATTACTAATACCGCAAGATGAATTGCAAAGAATTTGGTTATTGAGACGTGTTCTAAGTAGTTTAAGTTCTAATGAAGCTATTGAATTGTTAAGAGAGAAAATTTTATCAACAAAAACAAATGAAGAATTTTTGAATAGTATTGGTAGTAAGTAAGAAGTCTTAATTTTATTTAATAATTTGCTTTTTATAATTTCAATTTGTTATAATTTTTTCATATTTCATTTATATGTTTTAATTATGGTAAACAAAAAATCAATAGCTCTTATTGTTGGTGGTTCTTCAGGAATAGGGCTTGAGTCTGCTAGATCTCTTTTAGAGAAAGATTGCGATATTATTCTTTTGTCTAATAATAATGAAAAACTAGAAAATGCTAAACAGTATTTGTTGAATATAAAGGGAGATGCAAATATTTTGTTGGAGTGTGTAAATTTATATAAAATGGAAGAGGTAGACAATTTTATTAAAAAAATTGATGATAACCAAAGTCACATAAAATATCTAATTAATTCAGCAGGTTTTTTTAAGCCAATTAATTTTTTAGATCATAACAAAAGTGATTATGATGCACAACTTGATATTAATAAGTCATTTTTTTTCATCACTCAAGCAGTTGTAAGAAATATGAAAAATCATGGTGGTGGATCAATTGTTAATATTGGATCTATGTGGGCGCATCAGGCTGTAAAAGCTACTCCATCTTCAGCTTATTCTATGCAAAAAGCAGGTTTGCATTCTTTGACTCAGCATTTAGCTATGGAGTTGTCAGAGTTTAATATAAGAGTTAATGCTGTTGCGCCAGCTGTTGTTTTGTCTACAATCTATAAGTCTTTTATTGAGGAAGAAAAAATTCATGATGCTCTTCAATCTTTCAATATTTTTCATCCAATTGGTAGAATCGGTAAAGCAGAAGATGTAGCAAATGCGGTGATATTTTTATTATCTGAGAAAGCAAGTTGGGTTACAGGCACTATTTTTAATGTTGATGGTGGTGTGATGGCAGGTCGTAACTAGTTACTTAGCATCAATTTATTAGCTTATGTTTATAATTGATGATTATTTTAATCATATTGCAAATTTTTTATATAAATTTATAGAGAGATTTCTTTTCTTTTTATACAAATCATATTATATTATTTGCTCGTGCTTTATTCATTCCAATGATAGACATACTATGTAAAGATTTAGCGTCTTTAAATGGCGTTAGTTCATTTTTTTTAAAATTATTGCAAGATCTTTGTGGCCATCGTTTTATAGATTTATTGCTATATTTTCCAAAGAGTTATAATAAAAGGAAGGTAATTGATAGCATTAGAGAGATAGTGGATGGTGAAACTTTTACTTTGAAAGTTGTTGTTTCAAGATGTGATTTTAAACATAATGGATTAAGTAAAATTATTTTGGAATTTGATGATGTTGAGTCTATAGAAATTGTTTATTTCAAAGCAAATAGACATTATTTAGAGAAATTATACACGCCTGGTAAGGTCAAATGGGTTTCTGGTAAAATCAGTAAAAATGGCCATAAATGGCAGATTATTCATCCGGATTATGTTGTAAATGAGAATGGATTCAAGGATATCCCGGAGATTGAGCAAATTTATGGATTGACTAAAGGTTTAACTAACAAGATGATTGTGAACCTTGTCAATCAAATTATAGAGCAGCTAGAATTATGTAGATTGCATGAGTGGCTTGATGAGAATTTTATTAAAGCAAATAATTGGCTGTCTTTTATAGATTCAGTCAAAATTATACATAAGCCAGACATTGAAAATCAACAACTTTTATTTAAAGCTAAAGAAAGGATTGTTTTTGATGAGTTGTTTGCCAATCAGATAGGTTTAAAGTTGTTGCGTATTTCATATAAAGCGCATAAAGGTCGAATTATTAAAGGTAATAACAAATATAGGGAGAAAGTTTTAAAGCAAGGCTTGCATTTTGATTTGACAAATGATCAAAAGCAAGCTTTGAAAGAAATTTATGATGATCAAGCTGATGAACTGAAGATGGTCAGGATGTTGCAAGGTGATGTTGGTAGCGGAAAAACAATTGTAGCTTTAATGGCAATGTTGAATGTTGTTGAATGTGGTTTACAAGCTGTACTTATGGTGCCAACAGAAATTTTGGCACAGCAACATTTTGAATCTATTGCAAAAATTTTAGAGAATTCTGGAATTGACATCAAGGTTGGAGTTTTGACTTCAAGTTCAAAAAAGAAAAAAAAGCTTATTGAAGAAATTGCAAATAATGAATATCAAATAATTATTGGAACTCATGCTCTTTTTCAGGATAAGGTGAAATTTCAAAATATAGGTTTAATTGTAATTGATGAGCAGCATAGGTTTGGTGTTAATCATAGAGTCATGTTGTCAAGTAAAGACGAATTTGCTGATCTTCTTTTTATGAGTGCGACTCCAATTCCTAGGTCTCTGAGCATGGTTCAATATGGTTATATGGATAATTCATTAATTATAGAGAAGCCAAAGGATAGGCTGCCAATTATTACTAGTATTGTTTCAAACAATCAGTTGCAAGAAGTTTTGAGTAAAATCAGTGAATTTATTACAAGGGGAGAGAAAGTGTATTGGATTTGCCCGCTGATAGAAGAGTCTTTAAAGTTAGAATATATTGCTATTGAAAAGCGTACGGAACTTCTTGCTCAATATTTTGGAAGTCAATTAGCTATAATTCACGGAAGAATGAAAGATAGAGAGATTGATAATATAATGAGGATGTTCTCTGGGAGGGAGTTTGATAGTGAGTCACGCGTTGTATGTGAAGAGAGTTGTGATTTGATTGATAAAGTTAATTATTCAGGTTGTGATAAAAAAATATTATTATCAACAACGTTGGTCGAGGTTGGCGTTAATGTTCCAGAAGCTAGTTTGATTGTGATAGAGGATGCTCAAAAATTTGGTCTTTCACAACTTCATCAATTGCGTGGGAGAGTAGGGCGTAGCGGTGTTCAATCTTATTGTATTTTAATTTATAATCCTCAAAATATCACAAAGACTGGAAGGTCTAGGCTGCAGGTCTTAAAAGAATCAAATGATGGTTTTTATATTGCGGAGCAGGATTTGAAGATTAGAGGCGGTGGTGAGCTCACTGGTATGAAGCAGTCAGGATATGACACATATAAGGTTGCAAATCTCGTTGAAAATAATCAATTGTTGCAAAAAGCATCTAACATGGCATATGATTTAACTAAAAAATATGAAGTTTTTGATAAGCTGCCAGATGAATTTCAAAATTTACTGAAAATTTTTGAAATTAGTCAAACAAGCAATAGGTGTTTTTGATGATATCTTTATTTTTTGCATCATAGGATTTATATTGTGTTGTTGTTCAGAATTTTATTAAATATATTTTTATATGCTATTAATTAAAAAATTTGGCGGAACATCCGTAGGTACTGTGGAGAGAATTAGGAAGGTATCAGAGATAGTTACTAATTCTTTTAAGGACGGAAATAAAATTGTTGTTGTTATTTCTGCAATGAGTAATGTTACTGACGATATATATGGAAAATTATCTGATGTTTCAGCGAAAACTAGAAATCTGAGAGAGTTTGATCAGGCTATGGCAACTGGAGAGCAGATTTCTGCCTCACTTCTATCAATTGCTATTGAGGAGCTTGGATTTAAATCAAGATCATATAATGCTTTCAACTTACCTATTTATGGTGATGGAGATTATAGTGATGGACATATAGTGCAGATTAATTCACAACAACTAAAGGATGATCTGAAAAATAATATAATCCCAGTTGTTACCGGGTTTCAGGGATTTAAGAAAAAAGATAATTCATTTATAACTTTAGGTCGAGGTGGCTCAGATTATAGCGCTGTAATGGTTGCTGCTTCTATGAATGCTGATTTATGTTATATTTATACTGATGTAAATGGGGTATATACCGCTGATCCTAGAATTGAGAAGAATGCAATAAAAATCAATGAGTTAAGTTATGATGAGACTATTGAAATCGCAAAAGATGGCGCAAAAGTTCTTCAAACCAAATCCGTTATTGCTGCAAAAAAATATAATATTTCTTTAAAAGTTTTATCTAGTTTTGAGGAAAATTCTGGCACTATGATTGCTAACATGGTTATGATTGATCGCGATAAGGATTTAAAGGTTATAAGCTGTAATGATAATTTATTTTATTGTGAGATTGATAATTGTTTAGTTGATGATTTTGATTTTCAAGGAAAAAATGATTTTGGTCAAAATTTTGTTTTAATTCCAAAGATAAAAAAACATTTTTATCAAACAAGTATGATTGTAAATGATATAGTTAAGATTGCTGTTATGAGTTTAAATAATAGTGAGGTTTTGGATTTAAGTTCTGTAAAGCAATTGCTTGATATTAATAATGTAAATTTTCTATATTGTTCTCTGGATAATAGAAAAGTGATCATTGTTTTGAAATCCAAATTTAAAGTTATTGTGATAAATTTGTTGCATGAATTCTTTAATAGCTCTTAGTAGGCTAGTATTCAAGTATAAAATCTAAAACACCTTCTGTTTCTAGATCTAATTTTTTTATAATTTTTCCTCTGGAATTTATTATGGCGCTGATTCCACTGTTTGCAGATCGTATTAGAGGTAAGTTTGATTTTATTACTTGTGATTGAACGGCTCTTAAGTGTTGATATGGGCCAAAACTTTTTCCAAACCATGCGTCGTTTGTTAGATTAATACTAAATTTCACACTTTGATCTTTCTGAATTTCATATGGAAATATTCCTTCATAGCATATTAATGGTAAAATTGTTATGTTTTCTCTTAACTTTAAAGTCGATTTGTTCTGATCTCCAAATGATAAATTAGAGAATAAATCTGATATATCATCTAAAAATTGAAGTTGTAAAAAATCTTGTATTTTTTTATAAAATGGAACGTATTCACCAAATGGTACTAAATGTCTTTTATCATAAAAATCTATTAGTTGTTTGCTCGGTTCGTTTTTGAAAGCTAAGACGCTATTAAATACATCATCGCTTTCATTGTTAATTCTTATTGCTCCTACTAGCAGTATTTGATTTTTCTCTAAGTGATTTATTGTGAATTGTAGATATTTGTAATTTTCTAATTCATTGATATCTATCAAAAATGGAAAAGCAGTTTCAGGCCATATAATTAAATCAGGTTTATCACCAGTATTTCCAAGAAAACCTTTTTGAAAACTTTGTTGGATTATTTTGAGAAAAATATTTTCTTGCTCACTTTCCTGCCACTTAAATTTTTGCTTAATGTTTGGTTGTATTATTCTAATTTTGATTGAATTTGGTTTTGCTGTTTTATTTTCTGTTTTATTTTTATCAAACTGTATAAAAGTTCCTAAACATATAGTTATTAAAAAAATCAAAGACGCATTTATTATTTTGTGATCTTGGTAAAAAATAATATTAGATAATAGAGTGATAAATAAAATTGTTATGAACCCTAAGAAATATATATTTGTATAGTAAATTATTTGAGCTATGTTTTGAAAATCGATCCAAATTGTTCCTAGTAGATTCCAGGGAAATCCTGTAAATAAAATACTTTTAGCAATTTCTGCTGCCATCCAGAGTATTGAAAAAGTAATTGCTATTGCGACATTGTTTTCTATTTTTCTCTTTAGATAGAAAATTGGTAGTGTGATAATTAGATAGTAAAATGACAGTGCGAGTGGGATCAGTATTAATGTTGGAGGTATTAAAAACCACCATTGTTTAACATCTACAAGCAATGAATTTATTATCCAATGTAGACTGGTGATATATGATACAGTGCCAAATAGAATTGTGATTCTAATGATTTGTTTTTTTGATGTTGCGGAGTTTGATAATATGTAGAATATTGCAAGACTTATGAATGCAGAAAATATAGAATTAATTGGGGCATACGATAGTCCATACAGAATTCCTGAAATTATTGATAAAATATCTTGATATTGTAAGATTTTGCGAACTTTTTCTGAATTTATTGAATTAAGATTTAACATTTTTTTTCGGATTTTTATTCGTGCTTTTTCCCAATATCACTTCTATAAAAGCCTTCACTCCAATTAATTTTTTTTAGCTTATCGTATGCTTTTTTTCTTATTTCTTGTACGCTGTCACCTAGTATATTTATACTTAGAACTCTGCCCCCATTTGAATGCCATTCTTTATCTTTGAGTGTTGTGCCATGGTGAAAGATTTTAGAATGTTTTGAACATTTTGGTAATTTCCCCAGCGGGATATTTTTTTTATATTCTCCTGGATATCCGTTGCTTGCTAGTACAACGCATATTGCAGTTTTATTTGAAATTTTGATTTCTTTGTTATCAAGTTTTTCAATTGAGGCTTTATACATTAGTTCTAGAATATCATCTTCAATCCTCATGCATATTGCTTCAGTTTCTGGGTCTCCGAATCTTGCATTATATTCTATGAGATGCGGATTATTATTTTTATCAATCATTAATCCAGCAAAAAGAACACCTCTGTAAGATATGTTATGCTTTTTAAAATATTGGATCGTTGGTTCTATTATTTGAGTCATGATCTTTTTTTCTAATTCGGAATTTATTAAAAAATTGCCAGAAATAACTCCCATTCCGCCTGTATTTTCTCCTTTATCTTCATCGTAAGCGCGCTTATGATCTTGGGCAACTGCCAATTTTTTTGTTACATTTCCATCAGTGATTGCAAAGAAACTGAGTTCATGACCTTCCAAAAACTCTTCTACAACAATTTTAAAATTTGATGTGTATGAATTGAACAATTCTTTCGCATCATTTAATGCGTTTGGGAGATCATTTGAGATTTTCACTCCCTTCCCTGCTGCCAGGCCATCATATTTTAAAACGATCGGAAATTTCTTTTGTTGCTTTATATAGTTGCTTAGTTTTTCTAAATCATCAAAGCTTTCATATTTTGCTGTAGGAATTTTCATTTCATCGCATAGAATTTTTGTAAATTTTTTTGATGATTCAATTTTCGCTCCTTCTTGCGAAGGGCCAAAAACATTTATATTGTGTGATCTCAAAAAATCTGATAATCCAAGGACTAAAGGTTCTTCAGGCCCAATGACTACTAAATCTATTTCTTCTTTTCTACAAATTTTTAAAACATCTTCAAAATTTTTCCAGTTTGTAGGTAATAATTTTGCAAATTTTTTAATTCCATCGCTTCCATTGATTGAGAAGAATTTATTTATGTGTTTGGATTGTGAGATTTTCCATGCAAGAGCATATTCTCTTCCGCCAGATCCTATTATAAGGGCATTAATTGTTTTCATCTTTTTTAATTTCTGAATCTAAGACTTCATCTAGCAATTGATCGATAAAATTCTTCTGAATATTATAATTATCTGATTTACTCAACTCAATTTTTATTGATTCCCAAGCTGCATTTAGAGGAATTTTCGAAAATGAGTCGTTAGTTTCGTTTATAATTTTTTTGTTTATCAGTTTCTGATTTTTGATAGCTTCAGCAAGCAAGGCCTCGGATTTTTTTGTTGTGCTGTCTACAATGAATTCTTTTTCTTTCTTAGCATTTTCAATTAATATCGAATTCTTTTTAAGAATATCATCTTCTTGACCCCTGATATCTTGTATTTTTTGAGCAGCGAGATCAAATTTATTCTCAGTATCAATTATATTCTGTGATATTTCATTTTGTTTGCTGGACACAAAGCCAGCAAAACTTTTGCCAAAAAATTTTATTATTAGTCCGATGCATACAAAAAAAGCTAAAGCTACTATTAATTGAGCGTCGAGAAATCCGTCTATCATTTGTTTTACTAATTAAATTATCAGATTAATTTTTAAATTTTCTATACTTGTCAGCCCATATTTGTTCAAAAATGCTGCGAGATAAATTGTGTAAATTTTCTTTATTCATTGACTCTATTTTCATTTTATCAAGCAATATTTCCAGAATATCTTCACAATCTAATTTTAATTTTGTTTTTGAGTGATCTAATGTATTTTTAATTGTACTGTTCATGTCGTTTTCTAAAACGTACATGTTTTTTTTAATTACTTCATTGTTATATAAAGTAATTTCTTGAGCTTGATTGTTAGCATTATGTAAAATTTCAGCAGCTTTATCCCTAGCTTCTTGTATCAAATTTTTGTGTGCTTCATCAATAGAAACAATCGTTTCCT
Organism: Rickettsiales bacterium; assembly: GCA_044347385.1. Taxonomy (GTDB): domain Bacteria; phylum Pseudomonadota; class Alphaproteobacteria; order Rickettsiales; family CAIPFW01; genus CAIPFW01. The sequence goes on along the minus strand of JBIKUW010000021.1, from coordinate 2,117 downwards.
CCTCCTTCAATGTTTGTCTTTTAATTTGTTCTATGTATTCTTCACGTCTTTGCAAAAGATTTGCAATATTTGGTAAAAATACTCTAGATAGAGAAAAATATAATATTGAAAAAGTTATCAACAACCAAAAAATTTGTGAATAATATGTTGATATTTCAAGTTGTGGTAAAAGAGCTGACATATTTATTCTTAGTTAACAAAAAATATTAATAATAATGCAACAACTAATGAGAAAAGACCCATTGATTCAACGAAAGCTGCGCCAATGAAAGCATATTTACTGATTTTTTCTTCTGCTTCAGGATTTCTAGCGATACTGCTAAATAAAGAAGAGAAAGTAGCGCCAAGACCAGTTGCTGTTAAACCCATCCCAAGAGTTGTGAGTGCGATAGCAATGTATTTTAAACCTTCCATGATAAACCTATAAAAAATTAATGACTAGAGAAAACGTCGTTTAAGTAAACGCAAATTAATGTTGTAAAAATGTATGCCTGTAAGATTGCAACAAAAATTTCAAATGCTGTAATTGCAACTATGAAGGTGAATGGAAGTATTGCGAATACTCCAGCGCCCAAGCACAAACCAGCAATAACTTTTAACATAGTGTGACCAGCAATCATATTTGCACCAAGCCTTAAAGATAAACTTACAGATCTTGCGCAGTAGGCAAAAACCTCGATTGTAGTTACTAATGGCATTAACCAAAGCGGCGTTCCACTTGGGAAAAATATTTTTAAAAATGAAAAACCATTTCTAAATAAGCCATATAGTGTGATAAAAACTAGTATAGCGAGAGCCATACCAAATGTCACAATTATATGACTCGTTACAGTGAAACTATAAGGTACCATCCCAAGTAAGTTACAAGAAATTACAAACATAAAAAATGTAAACACTAAGGGAAAGAACCTCTTTGCTTCTTTGTCTTTCACAGATTGCGACATCATTTTATCTAAAAAATTATATATAACTTCTGTAAAAACTTGCATTTTTGAAGTTGGTTTAATTTCTAATTTTTTAGAACCGAGATAAAAAAATACTATTGAGCATATAAGTGCAAGCACCATGAACAATGAAGAATTTGTAAAATCTATATTATGACCAAAAAATTCTGGCAAATGAAAAATTTTCTTTATTTCAAATTGCGCTAAAGGGCTGCCTGACATACTTATTATTGCACTTAATATCGTAGGCAATTATAAATGAATATATGAAAAATTCAATATGTTAAATTTTATAAATTTTTTTTGTTTTCATTGGTAGTAATTTTACGATTTATGTTTCCATTATTTTATTTTATTAGAATATGATATATTTTTTATTCGAAAGTTAATTATGCCCGATTGTTTGAGTTCGATTAATAAGTTAGAGATTTCTGGTAATAAAGCTAAAAATCTAAATAGAATGATAGGGGGAAATTTTCCTGTACCAGGTGGGTTTGTCATTTATTGTGATGACAATTTACTAGAAGAAGAAATCACTTCTTTATATTATAAATTTATTGGTAATGGAAATGTTGCTGTTAGGTCTAGCTCTATGAATGAGGATGGTGAGGTTAGATCTGGGGCTGGATCATACAAAACATTGATAGATGTGAGTGTAGAGAATTTATATGATGCAATTTTGTCAGTAAGAGATGATGCAATTAATTCAAAGAATGGCGATAAAATTACAATTATTGTTCAGAAATATATTGAGGCTAAAATATCAGGCGTGGCTTTTTCCATAGATCCAATTAATTTCGATAATGATGTAATTGTTGTTGAATATCATGAAGGTATAGGAGAGGAATTAGTGTCAGGTGAAATAATTCCAAATACTGTTGTTATAAATAAAAGAAGATCAGAGAATGAAAATAATTTATTTCTTCAAAATGTAAAAAAATTTGTGATTCAGCTTGAGTCGTTTTTTGGTTTTCCAGTTGACGTTGAGTGGTGTGTTGATAAATTAGGAAATTTCTGGATATTGCAGTGTAGGCAGGTGACCTCAATACCGCATAATTATTATAATCTGAGATGGTCAATAAATGAGCCTTTGTGGGCAATGGATTTAGCATTTTTTATACGTTTTGGCGCAGGATGTCATTCAATAATAAAAAATATTTATAATCGTGAGGA
>JBIKUW010000107.1:0-3861 GCA_044347385.1 Rickettsiales bacterium | reverse complement strand
CTCTCGGTCTCCCTCTTCACTCGATAGAATGCCCTTTCTACATAAATCATCTATCTTTTCACAATATCGTTCAAACTTCTCCTTCGGAAACACCTCATCCAAATCTTTATTATAAGCTTCTGCCACTACCTTTGGAAAATATTCCTTCAAAAATTCCTTCAGGGCATCTTCATCTTTAAAGCATTGACCTCTCCAAAACACCGGCGGTTTTTTACTACTTTTTTTAGCATTTGAATCAAATGTGAATTTTTCAGCCATTCTCTTTTCTTCTAGCTCTCTTTTTTCTTCCCTACTCAAAAACTCTTCAACATTATTTATATTTGAATGAGAATTTCTTTTATCTTTCGTTTCATGATCAGCAACGATTTCATTTTTTATTTCAATATTTTGCTCACCAACACACAAGTTACTCTCTGCATTCAAATTTTTATCATTTTCAGTACTGATTACTTCTTCAGTTTTAGAATTATCATGGTTGATTACCTCATTTTTATTTTCAATTTGAAATTCTTCCTTCTTTTCTGGAGTTTTTGCAGCAATCTCTTTGATCTCTTTCTTCTTTTCAATAGTATTTTTATACTCAAGAGTACTTTGTGAATTTGCAACATTATGAGACAAAACTGCAAGAGTTTCAGGACTTAATTCACTTTTAATATAAAATCTCTTCTTTAATTTCTCTAGAACTTTCGTTTGATCATTGCTCAAAAGATCTTTTTCTACATCAAAATCATCGAAGCCAAAACTTTTGATAAATATATTTTTAAACCTTGCCCCTAAAGATTTGTTTTTAACATAAAGTCTAAAATAGAAATTTTTTGGATCATTGATGTTAAAATCCAGGATCAAATCACTTTTTTGCACCTCATCGCATATAATATTCAAATCCTCCATGCGGCTTCTATAATATGAAAGTTTGAACTTGAGAAGATTGTCAATCACAAGAAACGAAGACTTCAAGCTATTTAAAAGATGCATCCCTGTTGTGTAGTTCAGATTTCTAGCTGACTCATATTCAACTTTAGAGACTTCATCAAAAAACTCCTCCTGCAACAGATTAATGTGCATATCGAACTCGCGCCAATTTTCAAGAGCAATAGGATCTTCGAGCAGATTTGTCCTTTCGATAATTCGAGATAATCGGATCTTGCGACTCACCATATGATTTAGATTATTCATTATCCAAGTCACCTCGGTATATGCTAAACTACCCGATATTTTATAAAGCTTTGAACTAAGAAGACACTTCTCCAAATGCATAATAGCATCGTTCAGAGTTTTTGGTCGAACTCTTGCAGATAGATTATTTTGCACAACTTGAGGAAACATTTTCTTTATTTAATATAATTTATTTTAATTATATAGATAATATATTATGGAGTTCGGCCATCGGAAGCCAGAAATTAGAAAAAAATTGAAAAATATTTCTTTTTGCGCTTCCAGGTATTTTAAAAGTCTTGTCATCCTTGTTCAAAGTTTTTGTCATCTCATACTGCGGAGTAGGCGTGAGATCTTGTCAAAAAATAGAAATATAAAGGAATTGTCATCCTAGGGACTCATCCCGTAAGATCTCAGCAGAAATTAGGAATGTATTCCTCAAACATCAAAGGATCCCACGTGCTAAAGCACTGGGATGACAAATTAAAAAGTACGTAGAACCTTATCAGTCTTAAAAAAATTCTATGAATCGTAAATTATGCCTGTTATCTTATTAATTTTTCCTGTATTATTTGATAGATCATTTAATTATTAACAATTTTACATTAAAAATATGTAACATTCTATTTGACTTTTAAAAATTCTCTATTAAAATTTCTGAAGTTATAATTATTAATAAATTTTATAAATGGAAAAATATCAAAACGCCCCATATGGTGAAATAAGCAGCGCGGTAATAAATGTAATAGCTGACAAATCCTCAAAAAAATCTGATGAGATCAAACCAGAGTGCTCTTTTAGCGATTTAGGAATTGATAGTTTGACTAGTATGGAAATAGTAATGGCGATGGAAGAGGAATTTGGAATTGAAATTCCTGAAGAAGCAGCAACTAATATTACAACTGTTCAAGCAGCAATTGATTTTGCAGCTCAAAAATGCAATGCTAAAACTGAATAAAATAAATTAATATTTTTTATATATTGAGATTCTATTTATACATTTTTCACTGAAATAGAATCTTTTCAAATCAACCTCTGATGTTTTTATATTCTTTTTTAGGATAGGCTTGGTTGTGTTTTATGTTATATATTATTATATTATATGTCGATTATGTAATAATTAATATTATAAAAATATATGTTGTTATTTCGATTGAACAAAGCGAAACGCGAGATCCTTCAAAGCTTGACGAATGCATTCCTAATTTCTGCTGAGATCTTACGGGATGAGTCCCTATGATAACAAGATAATCAGTGTGTCATCCCAGTTGAACGAAGTAAAACGTGACCAACGAGAGAACAAAGTGGGTTGCGGACATTTGAGAGATTCCATCTCTCAAACCCTTCGGGCAATCCAAAAGCCCACTCAAGGCTTTTTCCATCATACGAGTTACTCGGCGAAGAATTCTTTAGAATTCGTAGTGAGACCGATAATCTGATGAAGTTTGAGAAATATCCTGATTGGATCCGTACGCCACTAAGAGATACGTTGCTAGGATGACAATTTCTCTCTTTTATAAAGAAATATTTGGCAAAATTTTACTATCCAAAGTTTCAAAAAACCCTCTTTTATATTTCAGCAATCCATTATAAGCAATCATCACGCCATTATCAGTGCATAGGTCGCTTCGCGGAAAATGCAACTTGTATTTCCAGAAATGGTTCACCAAACTGCTACGCAAATATTTATTCGCGGAAACCCCGCCACTCATTATCATATCAACAAAAGGAACATCACATGATTTAACAGCATTCTCAATTCTATTAATCAAAATTTGCGAAATTGTATATTGAAAAGAAGCACAAATATCAGATATCAACTGATCATCCATAATATCTCGATTTTTCTCAACCAACAATTTTATATGAGTTTTCAAACCTGAAAAAGAAAAATTTGTATCATTTCGATATTCATGATTGCATAGAGGCATTGGAAGTTTGAACTTTCTCTCATTACCATAGATTGCCATTTTCTCAATCATTGGACCACCTGGATATCGCATCCCAAGAGTCAAAGCAACTTTATCAAAAGTTTCGCCAACCGAATCGTCAATTGTTTTGCCCAAAACTTTATAATTTTCAAAATCACGCACCAAAATAATTTGCGTATTCCCACCAGAAACCAAAATTGCAAGAAATGGATATTTTATATCATTATTATTCATCAATGGCATTAAAAGATGAGCCTCGAGATGATTGATTGCAAGAAATGGCTTCTTTAAAACTGAAGACATGGTTTTCGCAAAAATATTTCCAATTAAAAGACCACCAATTAAACCAGGAGCAAAACTTGCAGCAATTCCATCAACTTCACTTTTGCGAATTTGCGCTTCATCAAAAACTTGATTCATCACATAACTAATATTATTTAGATGACTACGAGCAGCAAGTTCAGGAACCACGCCACCGTAATCAGCATGATCATCCTGTTGCGAAGAAATAAAATGCCCTAAAATCTTCACTTCACCATTTGCATCTTCACTAATAATCGCAGCAGCAGTCTCATCGCAGGTTGACTCTATTCCCAAAATGGTCTTCATAAATAAATAGATATAATATTATTTAGATTTTAACAAAATTTAATGAAGTTGCTATAATTTTTATATTACTAATTATTATATAAGCGCCACCCACAAATAAAAAAAATAAAAAAAATCATTTTTTTCATTTTTTCTTCAAAATTTGCTTCCGACTCTTTTTAAAGTG
>JBIKUW010000020.1:0-15904 GCA_044347385.1 Rickettsiales bacterium | reverse complement strand
CTTCCGATCTAAACTTATATTTTGGAATTCCATCATGCAAAAATTTCAAATCTATCTCAGCGAATTTCTCCACTCCATTCTCATCATTATATATAATCTTCCCTTTCATCGAGTCGTTGAATTCGCCAATAATTTGATATTCAACTGAATGCTTCTTCGCAATTTCAATCAATTTCTCTACATTTTCCTCAGGAACGGCAAGGGTCATTCTCTCTTGAGATTCTGAAATCCATATCTCATATGGTTCAATATTCTTCGCTTTCAGTAAAACTTTTCTCAGATCAACTTCAAAACCGCTTTCGCCCATTTCACCAATCGAAGATGAAAAGCCACCAGCACCATTATCAGTTATCGCATTATATAATCCCAAATCGCGAGCTTCCAATATTGCATCCAAAACTTTTTTCTGTGTAATTGGATCACCAATTTGAACGTGAGTAATATTACTGTTTTCATCCAGCGAATCAGACGAGAAAATAGCTCCGTGAATTCCATCTCTCCCAGTTCTTCCGCCTAAAATTACAATTTTATCACCATTCAGCGGTTTTTTAAGACAAGAATTCCGACCATTAATTTCTTTTGGAATCAGACCAATTGTCCCTGCAAAAACCAAAGGTTTGGCTATAAATCCATCATCAAAATACACAACTCCATGAGTCGTCGGAATGCCAGAACAGTTCCCACCAGATTCAATTCCCTTTATCACGCCATGAATTATATAATTAGAACTCAGCTGCGGGGACTCCATATCTTTTTTTCTAGAATATAAGATTTCATTTGTTGGATTTGGAAAACAAAATGCATAGGTGTTCATCACCGGTTTTGCACCCAGACCAAAACCCAAACAATCTCTATTCACGCCTAAAATACCAGTGATTGCACCGCCAAAAGGATCCAAAGAAGTTGGACTATTATGAGTTTCAACCTTATGAGTCACTAAATACTCATCTGTAAATTCGATCGCGCCAGCATTGTCCTTAAAAACAGAATAACAAAAATCTTTGCCATGAGTAGCACGATAATCCTTCATTATTTTCTCAGTCGCGCCCTTAATGTAAGTCTTGTATAAACCATCTTTTATATTATCTATCTCAGCATTAAAAATTCTATGCTTACAATGCTCCGACCAACTTTGAGCTATCATTTCCAGCTCAATTTTCGATATATATTCCTTGTTATGATCAGTGTAAAAATTTCTTATCGCCCTCAAATCCTCCAAAGACAAGCCAAGTTGCAAAGTGCCGTTCAAATCTAGCAAATACTCATCCGTCACTCCAGAAATTTCATAATATTCCTTACAACGCTTTTTCTCAGGTTTAATATTTACATCGCCATCAAAAATCGTCTTTCTGTACTCAACGCTCGTAGAATCCTTGAGTTTCTCTTCCAACGCACGCTTTTCTTCCGCAGCAGTTTTAATATCCTCTTCATTCTCCTCCATCATTCTTTGATAAACTCCATCAGGATGCAAACAAGTAATTCTCACATTGTGTATCACTGGATTGATTTCAAATTGCAAACCAAACTCCTCAACCAAGAACTTCACCCTCTTTCTATCAAAATCTTCATCATCAACTTTGAAGTAAAAGCGCCTAATCATCGATACTTTCAACTTATCTGCTATTGAGCTAGATTGAGTGTTGTAAATATGAAAATCATCAATCAAAGACAATAAAGTATTTCCCACATTGTCCGTTTGCCCCGGAAGAAACTCAACATCTACCGCATACTGATAATTTCTCCAAAAATTATGCTGATAGTTGTGCAAGTTCACAGAATTCTCATTCCCCCAAACATGATAATAATTATTGTTATAATCTTCAGAGAAAATGTCCTTCACATATTTTCTCACTTCCTTCTTATTTTCTTCTTCAACTAAAATGTTATAAACAACACTCTCAAAAAAAGTTATTTTCTTTTTTGAAAAATCAGAAACGATCGAATTAGCATTTTTCGATTTTTGCACAGTTTCAACTACTATCTGATATTGCATATAAATATTGAAAAAGTTTTAAAATTTGTAAAAGATTTTATAACAAAATTTATTTTATGTAAATCATTTAAAATCAAAAAAAAGAAAATATATATTTTTTTCTACTTTTGGTGGTTATTAGTTTCAAATTTTATATTATATGTTTAGCAAATATATTTTATAACAAAAAATGTCTTCATTAATAAAAATTTTAGCAATTCTTTCTCATTTGATTTCCATCAATTCAACAACTATAAATAATCCGCAAGATTATCAAAACATCAAGCAAATCCTAGAACAAAACAATTTTAAAACAGAAATTTTTGAAAATCAAAGCGTCCAAAATCTATACAGTGAATTCAAAGGAAACAAGGAAAAAAATGAGATAGATATCGCTTTCATCGGGCATCTTGATGTTGTAGAGCCAGGAAATTCGCAGCTTTGGTCAAACAATCCATTCACTCTCACAGAAAAAAATAATATTCTTTATGGGCGTGGAGCTGTTGACATGAAATCTTCAATTGCAGCCTTCCTTCAAGCATCGATCGACTTCATTCAAACCAATGATAAAATCAACATAGCAATCATACTCACAGGTGATGAAGAAACAAAATCTCTTGGCGCTCAAGGACTTCTCTCATATGTTCAGAAAAATAATATCAAAATAAATAATATTCTTATAGGAGAACCTACAAGTGAAAAAAAATTAGGCGATGTGATCAAAAATGGCCGTCGCGGCTCTGCAAATTTTGATTTAACGATTCATGGAATTCAGGGCCACATAGCCTATCCAGAAAAGTCAGAAAATCCTATCATCAGTGCGAACAAAGTTATTGAATCTCTTCTCAACATAGAATTGGACAGTGGAACAAATGATTTTCAACCATCAAAACTTGCTATCAGCTCGATCGAAACAAACAACCAAACTCGCAATATCACTCCTGAAAGTGTGAAAATAAAATTCAATGTTCGCTACAACACAGAGCAAAATATCGATAAATTAAAAGAAAAAATTTCCCAAGTCATAGAAAAAAATGTTAATCAATCAAAATACAAACTATCTGTCTTCTCAAACACGGAAAGCTTTCTCTCACCAAAATCCAAACTTTCAGAATCGTTAGTTCAAGCGATTAAAACCATCACAAATATTGACACAAACTACACTACAGGTGGAGGAACATCAGATGGAAGGTTCTTGCATAAAATTGCACCAATCGTCGAGTTTGGCCCTCTAAACGAAACAGCTCATAAAATTGATGAAAATATATCAAAGGAAGATTTAAACAATCTATACAAAATATATTTCGAGATGTTGAGAACTTTTTATAAATAAAAGAAATTTCAAATACATTGAAATCTCAATTTTCACCATCAATTTTTCTGTTTCGTTACAAAGCGTAGCCATCGTACAATGATGAAAAATATATTTATTACTATAAAATGTCTTTCCAAATCACACCGCAACTAAGATCAATTGAGGATTTCAGATGGAATCGCCTCAATGACCTTTCATTGCGCTTGGAAAAACATCTTCGCAAAGTAGATCATTTCAACGTTGTCAAAAATAGAATTAACAGAAATCTTTTTTGGCTAATGGACGCTTTGAATAAATATAACATTCGAAGAAGAAAATTATTCTATTGTTTTGTCGAAACTGAACTCACTGAAAATGATTGGATTGAATTCGACCATGATATGGAAAAAATTGAATCACTAATTATCAAATCTTTTCCAGAGAATCAAATCTCAGAAGATTTATTATCAGAGGATTTATTACAAAAAGTGAAAGAGCTCTTCTGGTTGATGGATGGTTTCGTGCGATTTAAACTAAAAAATTGCAAATCATACATGGTGAAGAACAATTTGAAATGTGATATCAACGATTCCGATCTATCCGAAAATTTAGAAGACGCACAAAATCCATTCTTCTCACCTCCAACAGAATTTAAAGTAAATCGAGAAACATTTACAAGATTGGTTGGAACTGAAGTTTCAGAAAAAATTTCAGACGAGGCAATGAATGAAATTTCAGAAAATGCTAGAACTTTAAAGGACTTGCAAGTAGCTACTGAAGAAAATCTAGAGGAAAAAATTGATTTAACTCCTGTGATTTTCTCTTCAAGCTCAGTGGATCTTTCTGCTGACATCACTCCAAATTCAGAAGAGATTTTCATTGAAGCTAAAGTTCAAAATCCAATTGAAATAAAGGATAACGAAAATAAAAATAAAAATGTGAATGTCTTTATAAAAAGAAATCCTCTCATGGACTTAAACGATTTTTTAAAAAAAAATCCTCTCTTCAAAAACAAAAGAACAAAATTACCTGGCAATCCTAAAATCAAACCTAGTGATTATATGGATAACATTCATAAAAATCATTTATATCGAAAACAAATCAAAATTTATAGAAACGTAACTGATAAAACGAAGAGAAAAATTGATGAATTTAATAAAACTAAAAATTCTGAAAAAAATGAAGAAGAAAATATAACAAAAAATGAAATAAAACTTCTGAAATATAATGAAACAGACCTTAAACCCAATAAAAATGATGAAAGTATTACACACAATGAAATAAATCACGAAACTGAACATATAATAAATTGTGATATCAATGATTTGTACAGAATGTATCAGGAAATAGAAATGATACTTGGACTTGATATTTCAATCATAGAAAATGCTGTGAAAAATGTAATGCTGGATACTAAAGAGATAGGAGAAGACAGTTTGATGGAAAAAATAATGAACCATCTTGTTGAAATCGAAGTGGATAAACCTACTGCACCGGATGGCAATTGTTTAAACGGTGGGTCTCAAAATTTTGATAGTAGTTAGAGTAATCATTGTCATCCTATCATCTAGGCACTGTCATCCCAGCCGTCTAAATAATTGTCATCCTAGGGATTTATCCCGTAGGATCTCTTGAGGCATTGGTGACGGGGCGAAGGGGGTAGCGGCCCTGGTGTCATCCCAGGCGCGAGCTTGTCAGCGCAGTGGGATCTTGTTAGCTCTGATGAATAAACCTGACGTGATCCTACGTTTAATGACAAGCATTAAACTAGGATGACAAAAAAATGACAACAATATAAAACAATAATTATTTTAGAATAAACATGGAATCAAAATATGAAAATAAAAATGGAATAAAAATATGAAAATAAAAATGGAATAAAAATATGAAACTACTGAACTTTTGTAATCACAACATTAGCAACCGAGAACTCCTTCTCATCACTCATGCTAACAAAATATTCCAAGGAACTACCGAACTTCCTCTCAATATATTCCTTCGTGGAATCAAAAATAATGATGTATGGTTTCTTCAATATTTCATCATTGAGAATTGCAATTTCATTCTTCTTTATGATACCGTTAAATCCAAAACCCAATGCCTTCACGAACGCCTCCTTAGCAGCAAATCTCTTTGCCAGAAAATTAACCAACATCTTGTGATTATCACTATATCTCAGATTACAAATTTCTATCTCTTTAGAATGAAAAACTTTATGCAAAAATCTTTCACCAAAATCATTAAGAATCTTTTCTACTCTTGCATTCTTACAAATATCTATCCCAATTCCAATTATATTCATCTCAAATTAAAAATTAATTTATATTTTAATTTTATCTTAAAAACTCAAGTTTAGTAAAATTTTCTTCCTTTACAACTATAACTTTTTTTTTATAATCTTGTGCAATAATACAATTGCGCGGATCTACGATTTTGATCTTCTTATTTCCTAGGTTTCATTAATGTTTAACAATATAAAGAATTTACTTAACGAAATAGTTCAGGTTATAAAAGATACAAATTTCAAAAAATTATATAGCAATACTATTCACAATACTAAGGAAGGAATTGGAACTCTAAAATATAAGATCAGCAATCTCTTCGAGACGAATATAACAAATGGCTTGACTCACTACTACTCTGGTCATTATAGTGATGCCCTCACAAGGTTTAAGATAATGAATAAGATGTGGCCGAACAACCCTGTTGTTCATTACAACCTTGGAAGATGCTACTTCATCCTTGAAAAGTTTGACAAAGCAAAGACCAATCTAACAAAAGCACTAGATTTGAATCCAGACGACGAACATAAACAATTAATCGAATACTACATCGCAAAAATTGCCCAACCATCAAAAATTACCTTCATTCCCGAAGCATTGAAAAAAGAATTCTACGAATACTCCATTCATTCTGAAATCCATCATTACTCAATACATGAAGAACATCTGAAAAAACTATTCGACTTGTACAATCGATATATTAGCGCGATTGTAGTGAATAAGGAAGAAGAAAATACATCAATATTAGACATTGGTTGTCACATTGGTATGTTCGGAAAATTCTACAGACAGTCTTACAAACATGCATACATAGAAGGAATCGATATGTCGAACAACATGATTGAACTTTGTGACGATTTGAATATCGATTTTGATTCCAATACACACAAGGTTTATGATAAAGTTGTATTAGATGATATGCATCATTTTCTCATAGAAAATTATAAAGATGCAAACAGTACTCAAAATAATAATGAGAATAAAGAATGCAGGTTCTATGATGTTATCACTTCAATTGGAACATTTGCTGAGTTTGGAGAGCTAAGCGCAATATTGAAGTTATGCGAGTCGAATCTAAATTTGAATGGAATACTAATCTTTGTTGTACCAAAGTCAAAGGTAGAAACTATTCAATTCTCAACAAACACTGATTGCTATTATTACACAGAAGAGTATATAAAAACTTCTATAAAGGAAAATACTGATCTAGAGATTGTGGATATAATCAACAAAAATGTTGTAAAAGAGGATAATGAACAGATGATTGTGATTGCTAAAAGAAAAATACATTCGATATAATAACTATAGTAGGAATATATCAATAATCTCGCCAGGCATCTTTGAAATATTCAAAGTCAAAATCATTTTTGACAAAATATGCGTCGAATCTGATTTTGTAATCTTTATAATTAGGATATATTGTACTTAGAAAAACTTCTGCTGATTTGAAAATTCTCTTTTGCTGTCTAACTGTGATAGATTCAAAGATAGAATAGTATTCGGAGCTTTCTCTAAATTTAATTTCAATGAAAACAATCTCTTTCAATTTGAAATTAATAGCAATTAACATCAATTTCACCGAACATGCTTTTGTATCGCCATTTGACTGTGATATAATTCTCTTTATATAAAAGAGTTATGATAAATAATTCAGATAATAAGCCAATAAAATAACTAAACTGATTTTTTTTCATTGTGAATTTTCAATTCACTTTCATCTGAAAAATCATCATCGTGCAAATAATCTGATTTTTTGAAGATCTTACCGCAATAACCACATTTAACTGTATCTTCACCTCTTTTAAAAGTAATAAAAACTTGTGGATGATTAGAAGAATCTTCACCAGAGCATATAATTTTAATTTTGTTGTCTAAGGACATAATTAATTTTTATATTAATGTAGAATATTTTTTTAATTGATATTTAGAATGCCGGCTGCAGGAATCGAACCCGCGACCTACTGATTACAAGTCAGTTGCTCTACCAGCTGAGCTAAGCCGGCCGACATGAATACACAGAAATAATATTACCAAAAAAAATTAGAATTTCAATGACAAAAAACAACTTTTTGGCAAAATATTGAAATTATTTATTGTGAGTAATAAATAATTAAGAAGATTCTGCATTCTTAATAGAATTCTCTCTATCTTCTTTGTTTTTCATTATTCTGTAAAGCAATTCTGGCTCCCATCTGTCGCCATTATCTAAAAGCTTCTCTTTGTTATAGTAAAGCTCCTCCCTACTTTCTTTACTATACTCGATATTTGGACCCTCAACAATTGCATCAACAGGGCATGCTTCCTGACAGAGACCACAATAGATACACTTAGTCATATCTATGTCATATTGAATGGTTTTCCTAGCGCCATCTTTTCGCATACCGCCCTTGATTGTGATTGCTTGCGCTGGACAAATAGCTTCGCACAATTTGCATGAGATACACCGCTCTTCTCCACTAGGGTAGCGACGCAAAGCATGTTCACCGCGAAATCTATTGCTTGCAAAATTCTTTTCATTTGGATAACTATATGTTACCTTACGACGAAACATGGGTTTGAGTGTTTGGCACATTCCAAACACAAAATCCATCATGAAAAAGTATTTGGCAAGTTTTAAAAATTTTTTGATACTCATAGTGCTTTAAACTTTTTGAACATATTATATATTTTTTTGCTTTTGAATCAACTTCATGAAGTATATAATATTAAAACATAAAATGTTTTAATATAGTGAATAAAAATAACAAAGTAAAAAAAGTATTGTTATCACAGTTGCGCAGTGGCGTAGGATCTTCTGAGTCATGAGAAATGTTCTGATGAGATTCAACGCTCTACGAGCTGGAATGACAACGACTCTTATCAGAACATAGGAGAATATATACTAGAATATTTTTTTTAGAATCTTGCTCTTCTCTAAAAAATCTATCCCTCGATTTCTAATATATTTTAAAACACTATTATTTCCCTCAAACATTTTTACAAGCAAATGAGTAAATCCAATCATTGCAAGATTGGGAAAAATTCTTTTTCGCATGAAGGTTTTTCCAATCTTACTAAAATCGAAATCGTTGGAATTATTTTCAATGATTTCTATAAGTTTGTTTAAATCTTGTATTATCAGATTTAAACCTTGCCCTGCGATTGGATGAATTGCATGGCTTATGTCTCCAAGAAAGACAATGTTTCTGTGCGAGTATTTTTGCAGAAAAGATAATTTCAGCGGGTAGACTTTCTTCTCCTGAAAATTTCTTATCTTCAAATTACCAACCATATAATTAATTTTGGAGTTGAACAATTCACAGAATTTTTCTTCATCCAGATTATTGATATGATTTGTAAAAGCAGTTTTATTAATCCAAACAACTGCGGAATGATTGTTCCTTTCTGACTTTAATGGCAACAAAGCAATTGCCCCTTCTGGAAAGAACTTTTCAATTGCGGTGTGATTGTGCTCAACTTCGTGCTCGATATTGAAAATTGTTGCCTCTTGGTGATAATCATGATGAAATTGCTTTAAATTAAAATAAGAAATCATCTTGCTATGACGCCCTTCAGTAGCAATGATCATCTCTGAAATAAAATCACATTCTTTGCTTCCATCTCTCTCAGAAAAAATATAGCATTCATTTGAAGCATCGTTAAATTCGATATCGCTCCACAGATAATTTTCAATAAACTCAAAATTTGAAAATGGTTTGAGCTTGTTGAATAATACATTTTTTAAAATAAAAGAACTCAGCATACCACACAATAGTTTGCTATCACTCAAATGTATTGTTGGAATTTGGTTCTCCTCAAAACAATAAACTGACTTTATAAATTCAACATGATTCTCAACTTCACTCCACACATTTAATTTTTTTAACAAATCAATTGTAATTTTTGAAATAGCGAAACTTCTACCATCATCTTTCAAAAGATTTTCTATTGATTGCTTCTCGATAATTGCGCAAGTCTCTCCTACATTTAGTAAACTCAATGCTGTCAAAAGACCCACATATCCTCCACCTGAAATAATAATTTTATATCTTTTCATTATATATTTTCAAAAATCCATACATTGAACATATTATATTATAAAAAGTATAAAATCTTTTCAGTATATCTTTAAACAATAATTTTAATTTTCTTAGCTCCACTCAAATCAGCATTATCTAAATTTGCAGAACTGAAATCTGACTTATATAAAATCGCACCTCTCAAATCTGCATTACTAAAATTTACACTAAAACAACTTGCCTCTATCAACTTTGCTCCAGTTAGTTGTGAATTTGAAAAATTTGAATTATTTAATTTCACCCTATTCAGATTGGCGCCATGAAAAATGGAGTTAGAGAAATTTGCATCAACGATATGAGCATGATGAAAAACCGTTGCAATAAAATTTGCACCAATAGCAATTGAATTCGTCATATCTGCAAAACTCAAATCTGCGCCAATAAAATTTAAATTACTCAAATCAAGATTGGATAAATCAACACCTATCAACCTTGTACAAATCAAATTTAGCTTGAAAAAATCTCCGTATGAAACAACTTTACCATCTAACATTAAATCTTGTTTGATAAATTTTCCAAATTCATCTTCCTTATAAACATTCTCTACATAATCGAAACGATATCTTCTTTGAGCAATATGTGATTGATCATTCTTGTCAAAACCAATATATTGCTGAATATTATTAGACATAAATAAATAATTTAAACAATAAATTCATATTGTCCTTTGAAAATCTAGAAATTTGGAAGCAGTAATTTCAAAACACTATTTCAGCATATCCATCAAATCTCTCAAATAACTGATCTTTATCAATTTGATATTTTCATAGTTCTTTTCATTTATTTCCTGATTTGGAATAATTGCTGTCTCAAACCCTAACTTTGAAGCTTCCTTCAATCTTGATTCTAAATATGGAACTGCACGGACTTCCCCAGCAAGTCCAATCTCTCCACAAATTATGGTCTTTCTCGGCAATACCTTATCATAAAAAACTGATATCAAAGCTGCTACCACTGCTAAATCAACAGATGGATCTTGCAATTTTATTCCACCAACAACATTTAGATAAACCTCTTTATCACCCATATTAATGTTGCATCTTGATGCTAAAACTGCAATCATCATAGCCAATCTATTAAAATCCCACCCAACAACTGCTCTCCTTGGCATTGGCATATAACTCTGCGCCACTAAAGCTTGAATCTCAGTTAGCAACGGACGAGTACCTTCAATTCCTGCAAATATCACACTACCACTCACACTCTTCGCTTGATTATTCAGAAAAAACATTGATGGATTATCAACTTCTTTTAAACCAACATCAGCCATCTCAAAAACTGCGACCTCATTATTCGCACCATATCTATTTTTAACAGAACGAAGCAAACGATAATTCTGATCTCCTTCAAAATAAAGAACAGTATCAACCATATGCTCCAAAAACTTCGGTCCAGCAATGGCGCCATCTTTTGTAATATGGCCAACAAGAACGGTGATAATATTATTGCTCTTTGCTAAATTGACTAATTCATGAGTGCAGAGTTTCACTTGTGCAATACTTCCCATTGAAGAATTTATCTTCTCTGAACACATAGTTTGAATAGAATCGATAATCATAAAATCAAGATTCTTCAATGATAAAGTTGTTGCGCAGATAGATTCTAAACTAGTTGTGGTAACAAGTTTTATTGACGGATTTGTAACTCCTAGACGATTTGCACGAATTTTTATCTGAATTACTGATTCTTCTCCAGAAACATATAAGCAATTTAGATTCTTACTCGCCAATAGATTTGTAATTTGCAAAAGCAAAGTTGACTTGCCGATTCCGGGATCACCACCAACCAAAATCACAGATCCACGAACTAGACCACCACCAATCATGTTATCAAATTCATTAATTCCGGTTTTAATTCTACTGTACTGCTCATAATCACCATTGATAGACTCCGTTGACAAAATCTTCGCAAAATTAACAAGAGTTCCACCACTATTTTCATCAATATTCATCTCCTCTAGACCACCCCACTCGTTACAAGTTGGGCATTTACCAGACCATTTATGGGTTGTTGCACCACATGCATGACACAAATATGTTGATTGCTTTTTACTCATTTAAATATTTCATAACTTTATATATATTTTTATAACATGAAATTAAAACATTATCAAAAATAGTACGCAAAATGGATTAAGTCCTCTCTCGCTTCCACTTCAGATAGCAAATATCTGCCTGAAATTAAAGCAACCTCACATTGTCATCCCAACTCTGTACTTGCTAAGAGCTTGTGATCTTCAGAAGAATTAGCAATGCATATGGAAGAGACTAGAGAGATTCCACGTTGCAGGGAAGCTCGCAACTGGAATGACAATAAAATTTATTATTTAAAACTATACCGAAAATATTTTATACTTTCTATATATCTGGCGCAAATATTATAGCTCTGATAAAATTCACTAAATCATTAATAAAAAGATATTAAAAATTATGACTCATTATGTCGGAGAAGAATGCCTGAAATGCAAGTATACAGACTGTGTAGAAGTATGTCCTGTTGATTGTTTTTATGAAGATGGGGAAATTTTAGTAATTGATCCAGAAGAATGCATAGACTGCGGTGTTTGTATACCTGAATGTCCAGTGAAAGCGATATACACAGATGAAGATTGCGCAACAAACAGTGAAGCACAATTCTGGATAGCATTCAATGCTAAAAAAACACAAATCTTAAAAAAAGATAAAAAGACTAACATAACCAAAATCAAATCACCATTGCCAGAACACGAAAAATATGCAAACATGAAAAATAAGAAAGAATTTTTAAGGGATGATCCTATATGCGCAGAACTTTTCAAATAATAGTAACATTGATAATATTTAGCATGGGGGGCAATGACTTAAATGCTTCATGCATGCCATCTGAAACACAAAGAATAAATGACTATCTTGGTAGCTTCAATGATCTAAAAGCTGACTTTACACAAATCGCTGCCAGCGGAAAACAAAGCACCGGGATGTTTATCATGAAAAGACCAAATCTAATGAAATTAGAATATAAGAGACCACATGTTGAGATGCTATATAGAAATGGACAAATATCATTCTATGACCATGAAATGGAATCAATGCAAAAACGCAAAATTCATAACTTCATCTTGAGAGCAATTCTTGATGGCAAAATACAAAATCGCAACTTGAGCTGCCAATCTATACACGAAACCGATGAAAACATCGTCGTATATTCAAAAGCGAAATATGATGTCATCACAAGCTCTGATTTAACAATTACATTCGCAAAAACATATGATAATAAATTATCATTAAAAGCAATTGAAAATCGACAAAAAAACGATCAAGTAAAAATTATTTTCAATAATCTAAATTACTCTACGATACCCTCAGACCTCTTCAACATACAAAAATAGAATTAAATTATGAAAAAAAATATCTTGTTGATTTTGCTTTTGATCGGAATAATTTTCTCAGATCTATATAGTAAAAGTTATGTAAAAAGCAAATTTGCTTTTATAGGTGAAGAACAAATTGAAACTAATGGCTATAGTGAAAATATAGAAGTTACAAGTTTTCTAAACTTCAAAAATCTATGCAATAGTGGAGTAAGTTTTGGGATGTTTAGTGGCATGGAAAAAAAATACATCACAATTCTAATAAGTTTTATTTTTATTATTTTACTATTCTATAGCTACTTCTATCTAAAACTAGATATGATAAATGTCTATTCAATCATTATGATAATTGGTGGCGCAATAGCAAACTTGATAGATAGAATAAAAAATGGATGCGTATATGATTTCATAGATTTTCATACAAATAACCATCACTGGTATGTTTTTAATATCGCCGATAGCTTTATTACTATCGGCACAATTTTGATTTTATTCAACTTCAAAACAAGTAGTAAAAATCAAAAACACAAGAATTAAATTTGGAATTAGTTAAAAACCGTTCTCCACTCACCACCTCTGTGTCTGCACGCAGTTCCATAAATAGTTGATGGCCTTCCTCCAATTCTAACAAATTGTTTGAAATCGCGGCAATGCTCATTATAACTATTTCTGTATTCTCTAGTTATTATAGTATGTCCATTTACTCTGCCACTATTCCATCTATACTCACGATCAACAACTCCATTATCCAACGCATAATATGCATTTTCTTCCATTCTTCTCCTAGATTGCTCATCGAGATCAGATCCAATTTTATTTCCAATAAAACCACCAATTGTAGCTCCAACTAAACCACCAACAACTTTTCCGGCACCAGAACCTGGAAGAGCTATACCAACTACTCCACCAACAGCAGCGCCGGTTACAGTGCCAACTGCTGTTTTATCAGTATTGTCATAATAATTCTGAGAACATCCAGAAAATAACAACATACATAAAGGAAAAATCGTAAAGATTTTTTTCATAAAAATACCGCAAATATTAGAACGCTCCTATCTTATAAAAAAATCATTAAAATGAAACTAAAAACGCTATATATCTCGAATATTTTATATGTCTTCAAATATTTAGAATTACTGGTATATGATCTGATGGCTTTTCTTTAGTCCTAAAATCTTTACAATGCAAAACACTATCAACATTTTTAGCAAGATCTGGACTAATCAAGAAATAATCTATTCTCATACCATTATCATTCTGAAAACCACCAGCACGATAATCCCACCAGCTAAAAAATTCATCATCAGTCAATAAACGCAATGGATCATAAAAACCAGAATCAAAAAATTTCCTTATTTGTTCTTGCTCTTTGATGTTAAAACCTACATGACCTCTTCTTCTCTCAGGATTTCTTACATCAACATCATATGGTGCAACATTAAAATCTCCAGCTACAATAACTGAAAAATTACGACTTTTTTGAATTAGATGCTCTCTCAATTTATTTATGAACTTCAGTTTTCCAACAAACTTCTCGGAATCAACAATTTGACCATTTGGAACATAAACTGAAGAAACTATAAAACTATTATTCACTATAACTTCCATGTATCTTGACTCCTCAGCAAAATCTTCACAGAACTTATCATGAGATAATTTACAATCCAATTCTTTCTTTGCTAAAACAGCAACACCGTTATACGACTTTTGTCCATTCAAAAAAAGATTATATTTATCATCAAATAATGAAGTTGGAAAATTCTCATTTTGACATTTTGTCTCCTGTAATAATATTATATCAGGATGATAAATTGAAATTAACTCTAAAAGCTGCTCTGAACGCATCGCAATTGAATTTACATTCCATGTAACTATTCTCATTAGCTTTCTAAAAAATAACTTTTATAAAAATATTATAATATATAATTTTACATATATTTCTAACAGAAATTATAACAATTTACCATCTCAAAAGAATAGCACCCCAAGACATTCCAGCCCCAATTGCAGCCATCAAAACTAAATCACCTTCTGAAAACTTATCCTCATAATTATTAATCAACAACGGAATTGATGCTGCAGAAGTATTTGCGTGAATATCAATTGTCATTAAAAATTTATCTTGAGAAATGTTTAAACTCTCAGCCAAATATTTTAGAATTCTTGCATTTGCTTGATGTATCAAAAAATATTTTATTGAATTCATATCAACGCCATTCTTACTGCAAATTTCTAGGATAGAATCTTTCAATTTTGAAGTTGCGTGAAGAAAAACTTTCTTTCCATCCATTTTCAGGAAATCATTCTGATTTGCGTAAAGAATGTCGCATATATTTCCATCACTTTTCAAAATTCCATCAATATAACCTCTATTTCTATTTTCTGTTTTTGATAATAAAACTGCACCAGCACCATCTCCAAAAAGCACACATGTTGATCTATCATTCCAATCAAGAATTTTTGACATTTGCTCTGCCCCGATAATAATAGCATTTTGAATTTTATCATCTCCATGCATCATATTTATTGCTGTGTAATAAAGATATAAAAAACCACTGCAAACAGATTGAATATCAAAACAAAAAGCATTTTTTGCTCCAATAGTAGATTGCACTTGCGTCGCGCAACTTGGAAAAATTTTATTTGGCGTTGTTGTTGCAATAATAATTAAATTGATATTTTCCGCACTAATTTTTGCTTTCTCTAAGCACTCCTGCACGGCTCTAGCGCTCATAAACACAACATTTTCATTTTCATTTGAGATATGGCGCTGCTTAATCCCAGTTCTTTGCACAATCCATTCATCATTTGTGTTTAATTCCTTCGGTAGATCATCATTCAAAACAATCTTCTCAGGTAAATATTTACCTGTACTAATAATGCAAATATTTTTGATCATATTCTAAGTATTTTATTATGATAAAACAATAATTTAGAAATTCTAACACA
>JBIKUW010000106.1:0-4331 GCA_044347385.1 Rickettsiales bacterium | reverse complement strand
ATTTCACGTTGCTAACAAGTACGCAACTGAAATGACAATGACTTAATTCTGAAATGATAAAGTTAGAGTGTCATCCTAGCCACGTACCTGTTAGTGGCGTAGGATCCTGCTAGTTATTATAGATTATAGGGATTGCATCTGAACGAAACTCAATGGATCCACGCCCTTACAGGACTGGGATGACAATTTAAAATACTGTAATGCAATAATTATTCTTTTAAAAAAACCACGAAATGTCATCCCAGCCAAGTACCTGATATTGGTGTAAAATCCTGTTAGGAATTAGTAATACATTGAAAATGACTGAAATAAATCTAAGAATTATATTTCTTCATCATCCAATAAATCATCTTTTGAATTTGAAAAACCATCTCCATCTTCATCATCCATAGATAGAATATCATCTGAAGATTCTAACAGGTTATCAAAAACATCGTCAGATTGTGAGTTTTCATCTCCACCTATGTTTTGAAAAATTTGTGCAAATAAAGATTCTTCGTCAAATTTATCTTTTTCACCAACAGAAATATCTTCGGTTTGAACTAAAACGCCAGCAACTTCATTCTTAATACTTAGCATGAATTGATCATTCAAATTATCATAATTATGAAGACCAGAATCAATTTCCCTTAATACAGTGAAAAAACTTTTTTCATTCGTGTTTTTTTGAATAAGAGGCTGTGAATTTCCACTATGAATATCAGTAGCTCTATTTTTTGCAAGAAGAACAAGCTCATACTTGTTATTTACAAATCGTAAACAATTATCTAAATCAAAATTTAACATTAGTAATACTATTATAAATTTACTTTTAGTAAGATAGTTATTATATTGGTTAATTTTTATTAGTCAAGGGAGTTTTATGGTTTTGTCATGATTGTTTTTATTTTTGATTTTGTTAATATAACAAATATTATAAAATAATATATTTGAATGAAAACTCAACGACTCTCATTATTTTTGATTATAGCGCTTTTTATATTGAGTGGCGTTTTTGTCACAAATGGTTTTAAAAATACTGCGAATAATGAACCTGGAAATAAGATAAATCTTGGCTTGGATCTGGTTGGTGGGTCATCTCTCACGCTAGAGGCAGATTTTTCTCAATATATTAGCGATTTGAATGATGTTGTTGCAGATAATTTATCAAGAGAATTTAATGAAAGAAAATTAGACGTTTTTGTTAATAAAGAAGACAAAAAAGTTTCTTTTGTTTTGCCAACTGATTCTTTTGAGCAATTTAAAAATGAAAAAACGATAGAGAAAATAGTGAGTAGAAATGGGTCATACAAAGTTTCCTACGAAAAAAATAGAACTGTGATTGTAAACTTGAATGATCAATATCTAAAATCTTTGAAGAGCGATGCAATTCAAGAATCAATTAAAAATATTCAAAAAAGAGTTGATGGTTTAGGTAGTAAGGAAATTTCAATTCAGCAGTTGGGAGATGATAGAATATTGTTGCAAGCCCCTGGTTTTGATAATCCTGAAAATTTAAAATATGCAGTTGGAAAGACTGCCAAATTGACTTTTCACTTGATTGATGACGAAAATAAGTCAATGAATGTGAAAATTTTGAAAGACGCACATGGAAATAATTATAGAGTGATTCGTAAAGTTGAGGTTGCTGGAACTAATATTAATAATGCTTATGGTGGAGTGAATCAGAGGGGAGAATCAACTGTAAATTTTTCTTTAGATGCAATTGGAACTGAAAAATTTGCAAAGTTGACCTCAGCTAATATTGGAAAGAGAATCGCGATTGTAATTGATGATGAAGTTATGACTGCACCATCGGTTCGTGAAGCGATAAATGCTGGAAACGTTGAGATTTCGGGTAGTTTTGATTTTGAAACTGCGAAAAATCTTTCTTCTTCTTTAAGAGCGGGGGCTTTACCAATTAAACTAACAATAGTTGAGGAAAAAGTAGTTGGTGCGACCTTGGGAGCGATTTTGATTCATAATGGAAAAAGTTCTTTGATAATTTCCTTCATTGTTGTTGCAATATTTATGATTGCTGTTTATGGAGCTCTTGGTTTGATAGCGAGTTTGGCAATTGTCATAAATTTGCTAATTGTAATGTCAATTTTGATTATAACTGGTGGAACTTTGAGCTTGGCTGGAATAGCGGGATTAGTTTTAACTGTTGGAATGGTTGTGGATAGCAATGTTTTGATTTTCGAGAGAATAAAAGAAGAGCTTGCTAAAAACGATAGAGCTTATGTGACAGCAATTAGAGTTGGGTTTGACAGAGCGATTGCAACAATTATTGACTCAAATGTCACAACCATCATTGCATCTGTTTTACTTTTGTGGTTTGGAGATAGCAACATTAAGGGTTTTGCTTTGACTTTAACATATGGAGTGTTAGTTTCATTCTTTAGTGCAGTCTTCTTTAGTAAAATTATTATTCAAAGCTTTCAAACCAAAATTCTAAGCTATTCATTTTTGCTTAGAAAACTTAAAAAAAATTAATTATTTGAATTTATTGCCCAATATTGTGTGCTTCCAAGAGAATATGATCTGTTTTTATAATACAGATATATTTATATAAAAGGTTTCAAATGACAAATATTACAATAATCGGCTCTATTTCTGATGAAAAATATAAATTGATGGTCGATCATATTGATCAGATAAAAAGCAGTATCAATAAGGATTCAATAATGAGTATTATTTATTATCCTGATGATTATTATTCTGAAATTACTATAAAAACTGATTTATTTGATACAGTGAATGGTTTTAATCCTGACAAAGTAATTGAAAAATTGACAACAAAATTATATAGTTGCGAGCAAAAGTTGGATGAAAACCATAATCCGATAATTTCTGATGGTAATGCGTTTTTTATTATGAAAAGAGCTTTTAATCGCTCAGTCAACGATCAAAGAGCAGAATTAAAGGCAAAATTTTCTGATAAAGGTTTGGTTGGAATATCTTATTCAGAAGAAAAATCATCTTTTAATTTAGACTTTAGAAAAGACGTAATAAATGGTGATTATAATTCTATTATTACAGAGTTGAGTAAATTAGGTTATTCAGCTAGATTTAGTCATGTTTACACAGCTGATTTTGGGGCAAAATTTCCTGCAAAATGGCCTGAATCTGTAATAGTTTTGAATGTTGATTTGAAGAAGTAAGATTTTCTGCAGTATTAATCTTCTTGAATTAATGCACAACAGAAACACTTACCAATGTGCTAGGTTCGAAAATTATATTTAATATAATTCTAGTGATTAAAATTAGCATTATGATTGCCATTGAGATTCTTAATTCTTCACCTGGAATTTTGTGAGCAAATTTACGAGCAATTTTTGTTCCTATTGCTGTGCTAAATGCGAGAAAGATTGATAGAACTAGATCAACTGTATGAGAATAAACAACTTGCAGAATGCTAGACAGGACAACTAAAAAACCACCATGAACATTGGAGGTTGCGATTGCCATTCGTGTATGCATTTTATAGATGTAGATCATTATTGGAATCATAATGAAGCCGCTGCTAATTCCCGCCACGGCAACTAATAATCCTGCACACAATCCAAAGAAAAATATTACATATATTGAAACTGATTTTGATTCACTAACAACAACATGCTTTGGCAATCTTTCCATTGCTTTAAGAATGAAATTCTCCTTTTTCTCTTTCGGCGCTGATGCAATTCTGATTGTGAACGGACTGTTTGGTAAATATTTTTTTAGAATACTTACAAAACTTTCTCTCATCATAAAGAATGAGATCCCTCCAAGAACGAATACATACACGAATGCTATTGCGAATTCAATTTGTCCTCTGATATTTAAATATTTGAATATCATTGATCCGAGAATAGAACCAATAGATCCACCAACGAATGTTAAAAGTACGAGTTTAAAGCTTATTTTTTTTTGAGACAAATCTTCTGGTAAACTCATAAATGATGTTGTGATCATTTGATGGGTGTAACTTGCGATCAGAACCGCTGAGTCAATTCCATAGCTTGTAAGAAGCGGTATTCCTAAAAAACTGCCACCAACTCCAAAAAGCCCACCAATGATTCCTGCTATGATACCAATAAATATGAGCGAAAAAACATTTACTGAGATTTCTGCTATTGGTAAATAAATTTCCATTTATGGAACGTGAAAAGTTTTATCAATTATATATTAAAATTATTGAAAAAATAAGTGGAAAATTGAGTAAAATATAAAAATTTTTTAAAAATAAGTATTTTTACCATGGTGCTTTTATATTGTCATCCCAGACTATGAAATAGGCGTGAGATCCATGCGGTCATTTTCAATGCATCCATAATTCCTAACAGGATCCTACGCTTAATAATAAATAT
>JBIKUW010000031.1:0-12757 GCA_044347385.1 Rickettsiales bacterium | reverse complement strand
GCGAATTATCATGGCGCAGGGAATGAAGTAATTCAACTCTTAGAAAGAACTAGAAAAACTCAAGAAGCTAGAAATCAAGATCAAAATGCATCTAATACACCTGTTGGAGAAGAATTATCTATTGAAGAAGGATTTTATAAAAAACAAAATCAAGAACAAAATCTTGGATAATTAAATTTACTATTATTTGTACTACCAACAAAACACTTATAATAGATGCTGTATTAATTAGATATTGGGAACATGAAAACTAATAATAAGGCATTTGATCTAGATAAACTACTCAAAATCACTGATTACAAATTTTCTAAAGTGAAAAAATTGATTGAAAATAAAACGTTTAGCGTAGACGCAAAAGATGATAAAGGTAATACATTATTGCACTATGCTACCTCAGACGAAGATGTTTGGATGGTTGAGTTTCTTTTAGAGAATGGAGCAAGAGTCAACTCTACAAATAATAGAAAAGAAACAGCTTTACACTTGTGCTTCGATACTGAATTAGCAGAACTTTTAATAACCAAAGGTGCGACTGTACTTGCGAAAGATGTTAATGGATTTACAGCTTTGCATAACGCTGTTCTAAGAAATGACATCAATATGTTGGAATTTCTGATAAAAAAAGGAGCTGCGATTGATGCTCTTGATAAAAATAGAGAAACTCCTTTACATCTTTCTCTTCTTAGGAAAGATGTCAAGATTGAGATAGCAAAACTCCTCATAGAAAAAGGGGCAAATGTGAATGCTGTGAATAAAGATGGGGCTACTTCTTTACATGATGCTATTTTTCGAGAGAATTCTGCAATGGTGAAATTTCTCTTGAGTAAAGGAGCTGATGTTACTATTAAATATTCAATATATGATGATGCAGTGTCTTATGCAAAGCGTTGCGATACAGTAACTGAAATAATTCAACTCTTAGAAAGAGCTAAAGAAGCTCAAGAGGCACAGAAAGATCAAGATGAAGGTAGTTCCATAGATACAAATAGTGTTATGAGTGTGGATGGCAATGAAGCACTAAAAACAAACAAGCTCTCACCATTCTCTAAATTCAAACTCATAGTTCTGATTATTTTACCATTCCTTCCACTGATAATCACTGGGCTTGCTGGTTTGATGATTGGTCTCTCTCATATAGAAAAGGTAAATCAATCTCTTGGTTTTATGAAAGAGATTCAATCTTTTACATTAGACAACACTAACACAGCCCTTCTCACAACTGGTATTATTGTAACTTTTATTGTATGCTCTGCTATTCTTTTCTGTATAGCTAAAAATATATTTAACAAAAGTAAGAAATTTGAAGGTCATAGAGAAAGTATTTATGCTCATGAAAATGATGAAAATTGCAAACTATCTATTCCAGAAATCATCGCAGAAACATTATTTATTGGTGGTGGGTTTTGTAGTAAACCAAATTCAATTCAAGTAAATTCTTAGAACCTGATTCTTTCCATCTTGTCAATATCTGCATAATTGTCATGCAGATCAATTATTAAAATATTAATTATTAATAAATCACTTACACTTATTTTGTATAATTAATGAATATAACATTAATATCATTATGAAAGTTGAAATTTTATTAATTAATTTCTCCAGGAAAAATATTACTCTTTTTAAAGAATATCTACCAAAAGATTTATACACTATTAAAAGTATTGAGTATCACAACAGATTGCTCTTGCTTGATTACAAAGCGAATTTGATCTTTCTTGATTACACCTCAACTCACGAATCAAAAATGGATTTGAAAATTCTTTTTGGTGATAAGAATGAAGATTTTTTGAGAAGCACTGCAATTTTTTTGTATGGTGATATCGATCATGTTGATAAAAAATATCTACCATACTTTGATGATATCATTGAACCTACCCACGACGCTCATCTGATTAGAGCGAAAATTTTTAGTATGATTAAATACTATCTGGATATACGCGATCTCAAACTATATCATGCTTTTGATAAAATGAATTTTGCTTTTATCAATAAAACTAACGATTGTCGAATTATTTTTATTAGTGATGAAATGGAAATTCCATATGCAATTGCTGATCACATTCGTGATAAGGTTCTATCAATTGAATATGCTCTCTTTGGCAAATATTATGAAAGTTTTCTTAAGGATTATCCATATAATTTTCATTTAATAATTATGAATGGTGTAGACAATATCCATCAATTAATTTCATTTTATTCGCAAATTAAATCTCATGCAAATCTCAAGAATGCCCATATTATCTCGGTAAATAAACCAACAGACCTCATTTTCCTTGCTGATATCATCAATCTTGGAATTCACAATTATGTTAACTATCCATTTGATAAAAAATCTTTATTATTTCACATAACAACACAATTGCGAAATCAGAAATATATATCTGTTTTAAAAGAAACTGTTGGATCTAATGCAAATTCTTCCTGGTATGACGAACTAACTGGCGCTTATAATAAAAAATATCTAAATTATTTTTTGGAAAAATTAAAATCTTCAACTGATTCATCTCACAAAATCTCAATGATCATGGTAGATATTGATAATTTTAAACAAATCAACGATACCTATGGACATTCCGTTGGTGATGAAGTTTTGAAAGAGATAAGCTTAATTTTAAAACATGAAGCAAAAAATGATGTGGTAGTAAGATTTGGCGGAGATGAATTTCTAATTATTATTGTCAATAAAGGAATTGCGATTGATAACGAGGATGCACAAAAACGCAAAATTGATAAATTGATCAATAATATCTACTACGCTGTGAGTAAAACTTTATTTTCTTCACACAAAGTAGATATTTACCTGAGTTTGGGCTATGCAATTTCTGATAATAATCAAAATTTGCTTGAAATGTTGAACGATGCTGATAAGAAAATGTACATGATGAAATTTAATAAGCAATAATTGCTATCAATAATGAATTGTCATCCTAGTTCCGTGCTTGATAGGAACGTAGGATCTCGTCAGAATGGAGGAATGTCCTGTATGGATCCCACGTGCTAAAGCACTGGGATGACAATTTCTCTTAACCGAGAAAACAAGTATTGTCATCCTAGTTCCGTACATGTTAGTAACGTAGGATCCCTACAGTATATTTCTCAAACCTCATCGGATCCCACGTCTCATTTTATTCGACTGGGATGACAACAATTATTCTTTTAAAAATATTGTAATAACGCTTACAAAGACATTGTCATCATAGCATGAGATGTGCAGGATTTTGTCAATTTATTAGAAATACATTTGAAAAAGACTGAAGAGATCCCACGCTTCGTTGGGATGACATTTAAGAAAGCACTTGGATAACAGGAAAAAACTGAAAAGATCTCACAACTACTTTGTTAGTCCGTGATTACAGCACTCCACTCTTTTGAAAATGATATCACTCTTCACAAAAAATGACAGTACTATACTTCGACTTCCTTATTACTATAAAAACTCTTACCAATAAATAACGTTTTCGCTACTTTCTCAGTTGTAGATAAATCGTGATCATTTTTTTTATTAATCACTTCACCTAATTTTTCAAAAGCAGCTTTTATTTCATCTGGAGTACTTTTATCAGACAATTTCTTCAAAGGATTATCATCTTTTTTAATACCCATTGATTCACATTTTTGTAAAATATCCTGAAAAAAAGTAGAGGTTATATTTTCCCCTTCATCATTAATATTATATAAACCATCTCTCACACTCTTAAGAGAGTCTTCATCATCCCTTGTTAATCCTATAATTTGCTCAATATATTTCAAATTTTTGTTATCACGAAGATTCTCTTTAAAATCTTTAAAATTTTCTTTGTAGTTAATAATAGTTCTTGAAATTGCAAACAATACACAAAACATTGCTATAGAAGCAGTTGCAACTACTGCAACTGAAATTACAATTTGTGTATCACTCAATCTATTAGTAAAAGATTGAATCTCTTTCATAAAACCAAGAGATTGATTTATCTTTTCTACATGAGAGAGACCAATCATCAAACCAGCAAGTCCAGTGATTATGAGTGGAAGGAATGGTAAAATAATCAGAACTATGAGTTTGAATTTAGAGAATGGTGAGAGCTTGTTTGTTTTTGTACTTATATCTTTATGTCGATTTTGATCTTGATTTCTAGCTTCTTGAGTTTTTCTAGCTCTTTCTAAGAGTTGAATTATTTCATTCCCTGCACCATGATTCTTTGCATAGGACACTATGCCACCATGTTCTTGATATTCA
This sequence comes from Rickettsiales bacterium, assembly GCA_044347385.1. Taxonomy (GTDB): domain Bacteria; phylum Pseudomonadota; class Alphaproteobacteria; order Rickettsiales; family CAIPFW01; genus CAIPFW01. The sequence continues at coordinate 8,541 of JBIKUW010000031.1, read as the reverse complement.
GTATTAACGTCAGCTCCTGCCTTTATTAAAAGTTTCACCATTTCAATATTTCCTGATAAAATAGCTCCATTTAAAGGATTATCTCCATCTCTATTCACAGCATTCACATTTGCTTTCTTCTCTATAAGGAGTTTTGCTATATCAGTATTTTGTCCCCAGCTAGCAACACGTAAAGGCGTATTTCCATTTTTATCCATAACATCCACATTTGCTCCTGCCTTTATTAAAAGTTTCACCATTTCAATATTTCCTGATAAAATAGCTCTATGTAAAGGAGTATATCCATTTGCACTCGCAACATTCACATTTGCCCCTTTTTCTATTAAAAGTTTTGCTATGTTATTATTTCCTTCTGAAATAGCTCTATGTAAAGGAGTATATCCATTTGCACTCGCAACATTCACATTTGCTCCTTTTTCTATTAAAAGTTTTGCTATGTTATTATTTTCTTCTGAAATAGCTCTATATAAAGGAGTATATCCATTTACACTTGTAGCATTCACAGCATTCACATTTGCTCCTGCCTTTATTAAAAGTTCGACTATTTCAATATTTCCTGATAAAATAGCTCCATTTAAAGGATTATCTCCATCTCTACTCACAGCGTTCACATTTGCTCCTTTTTCTATTAAAAGTTTTGCTATGTTACCATTTTTTTTTAAAGTAGCATGGTGCAATAAAGACGTATTATCTATCATATCATTAGGATTTAGGCCATCATTAAGAAGTTTTTTCATTCCTTCCAAATTACCATTCCTGATGTTACCAAGAATGGTAATTTTTATAGTATTTTTGATATCTTCCATATTCTTAATATTTAGTTAATATATTCTATATTCATTATTAAACATTTTTAACAAAAAATCAAACTTTTATTTACTTTTGTTAAATGTTTGCATAAAAATATAACCAGGTTAATTTTACACAAGACTTCACAATAAATATATTGTATTATAAGACGTTATGAAATTAATCATATTATGAAATTTACCCTACTCAAAACTAATAACTCAGAAATTGGAATAAGACTTGATCAATTTTTGGCAAAAAAACTTTCAATGACACGCGAAAATATTAAAAAAAATATTGATGCTGATCAGATTTTTTGCTTTAAGTATGAAAATAAAAACGATAGCCTATCTGAAGAAAATGAAAATACAGAAGAGATGGATGATTCGGAAAAAATTTTAGAAACATTTCAAAATAACAACATTAAGAAAAAAGCTGTCAAACTTTCTCATAAAATTTCTGAAAATGATTGCATCGCTTTTAAACTTTATGAAGAAGAAAATGAAAAAGAAAAAAAAGATCTGAGTGGTTTCGATTTTCAAAAGATGATAGTCTTTGAAGATGAGCACTTAATTATAATTAATAAGGAATGGAATATCTTGACTCATGATAAGCCAGGCGATTCAAATGAAGTTACTATCGTTGATTTGATGAAGGACCACTTGGAAAAACAAAATCTTGATTCAAATGTTGGTGAGGAAGGAAGGGAATGCATAGTTCATCGACTTGATAAGGAAACTAGCGGCTTGATGATTTTAGCAAAAACTCAAAAATCCTATCAACTTCTCACAAAAATGTTTAAAGATAAGGAAATCTCGAAAAAATATCTTGGTATTATTTGTGGGAAACTCAATCCTATGTGCGGGAAAATTAAAGAGTATATTGGGCGCGATAAAATTAACAGAATGAAAAGATGCGTTGCAATTAAAAAAACTTTGAAGCATTATCCAGATGCCAAGGAAGCGATTACACATTTTTTCATGAAGGAAGAATATATCGGCGGAAGAGTAAGTCTTGCTGAATTTATTTTAGAAACTGGAAGGACTCATCAAATTCGCGTTCATATGGATTTTTTGAAATGCCCTATTCTTGGGGACAAAATGTATGGAATGAATAGAAATAATGACATTCAAAGAAATTATTTAAACACTGAAATAAAACGACATATGCTGCATTCACACTACCTTCAATTTGAGCACCCAATTACTCAAGAAATTATAGAACTTGAGTCTAGACTGCCGGATGATATGAAAAAAGTTATTCATATTTGTAAGACTATTAATTTAAAATAACCAACTTATCCAATAAATTTCAATACAATACATCTCTTTCTGTTGAAAACATTTGCTTCAGAAACTATTTCATAGCAATGAGGAATTTTGATGTATGAAAAATTTTCTCCAACTTCAAAAATTATAAAACCGCCCTTCTTTAAATATTTTTTTCCAATCTCCATAATCTCTTTATAAGGCTTCACACCATATTGTTTCGAGAAAAAAGCAGTAACTGGCTCGTGTTTTGGCATTCTCATCATCTTTACACCAAAATTTCTACTCGATTTTTTATTCACAACAAGATATGGTGGGTTACTTACAATAAAATCCAACTTTCGTTTTGAGTGGAACTCATTCCATGACTTATTTTGTATGGTAGATCTGCTTGAAAATCCTAATTTACTAGCATTTTTGTGAATCGCCTTTGTTGCATTGTAACTTTTCTCCACCAAAAAACATTTTGAATTTTGAAAATCAGCTAAAATTGAAAGCCCAATACAACCACATCCTGATCCAAGATCAGCAAATGTTAATTTCTCTTCTTTATTTTGAAAAATCTTCTTCATTTCATTTATCAAGATACCACTACCTTCTCTCGGAATAATTGTTGAACGGTTAACATAAAAATCACGCAAATGAAATGATGCTTTATTCAAAATATACTGCAATAGAGTACCTTGAGCCCTTCTAACAAGAGCCTTATAAAATATTTTCTGCTTTCTTTTGCTAATTTTGCCACATTTTATCTGATCAATGCTAGAAGCACCATCACCAAAGATAAATAAAAAGATTTTTTCTAGATCACTATTATAATTATATAACTTAGCTGACTTAAGAAAAACCATACCTCTTAAAAACAAGTAATTTAAAGTTGCATCTGGATTTGTTTTTATTTGAATGGAATTATGATTAAATCTCATACTAGTTTCGTAATTATAGTTATTTACATATATAATTACTGTTTACACATTTACTCGGAAGCAGAATAAATTAAATTTCTTGCTTTCGAATTGAAAATTTATCTTATAAAGTGATCGTATATCTTTTATTTTGGTAAAAAAATGGCTGATCAATTAACGGAAGAACAAATTGCAGAATTTAAAGAAGCCTTCTCATTATTTGATAAAGATGGAGATAATATAATTACTTCAAAAGAACTTGGAACAGTAATGAGATCTTTAGGGCAAAATCCTACATAAGCTGAACTGCAGGATATGATTAATGAAGTAGATGTCGATGGAAATGGAACAATTGACTTTCCGGAGTTTTTAACAATGATGGCAAGAAAAATGAAGGACACTGACTCTGAAGAAGAATTAAAAGAAGCATTTAAAGTTTTTGATAAAGATGGAAATGGATTTATAAGCGCTGCAGAATTAAGGCATGTTATGACAAATCTTGGAGAAAAACTTACAGATGAAGAAGTTGATGAAATGATCAGAGAAGCTGATCTTGATGGGGATGGACAAATAAATTATGAAGAATTTGTGAGAATGATGATGTCAAAATAATTTTTTTGGGAATGAAATTAAATGTCATCCTAAAACAACAAACAAAGAAGAATTATCATCCTAGGGATCTTATCAGAACAGAGCGATGCAATGGAAAACGACTGTATGGATCCACCTGCAGAGCACTGGGATGACAAGTTAAAGATTTTTATCATCCTAGTTCCGTACCTGTTAGGAGCGTATGATCTTGTAAGGAATTAGAGATGCATTTTTCAAACCTCATTGGATCCCATGCCTTCGTTTTATTCGAATGGAGTGACAAAGGTAAAATGTCATCCCTAGGGATTCATCCTGTATGATCTCTTCAGAACATTCCTCAAACATCAAAGAATCCCACACCTATTCTGTAGTCTAGGATGACAATAATACTTTCACATATAAATGATAAATAATACTAAAAATGAAAAAACTACACCTCGACATCTTCGAAACAATCTTCAAAATACCCTTCGACTATTGTCCCACCACCCAACAATTCCTCTCCATTATAAACAACACATGCTTGACCTGGAGCAACGAAATACTGCGGTTCTGATAGTTTAACAATACAAAAATCTTCATTCTTGTCATTTGACTGATCAATATTATTAAGAAATAAAACTGCATCAATGCTCTTTTGCATTGACCGTACTCTCACAGAAACCTTCATTTTATCATGCATCTTTGAAGGATTAACCCAAGTGAGCTCATTAAACTTAACAACATTTTTTCTCAAATCTTGCTTATTCCCAACGATTACTTGCTTTGTCTCGGAATCAATTTTCACGACATAAAGAGGCTCTTCACTTTGAATGCCAATACCACGCCTTTGTCCAATTGTAAAATTTTGAATGCCTGCATGAACTCCTAATTTTTTTCCCTTCGTATCTATTATATCACCAGAAAAATCTACAAAGTTTTGATTTTTGATCTCTATATTCTCATCATTATTTATATTATGATTTGAAATCATCTTTGGCTTCATTTTCTCTAAAAAAGTTTTATATGAACCATCCTCCACAAAACAAATATCCTGACTATCAGGTTTATTCGAATTATTTATCTGCAAATGATTAGCGATAGCACGGGTTTCCTTCTTATTCAAAGTTCCAAGAGGAAAATATAAATTTTTCAGTTGATCTTCTGTCACATTATATAAATAATAACTTTGATCTTTCGTTTTATCAACTGCCATGTGCAAATCATTTTCTCTTTTCCAAATGTAATGACCAGTTACTAGATAATCAAAATTTAGATCTTTGACTAATTTAAAAAGATAATTAAATTTTATCACCTGATTGCATTTAACACATGGAATTGGCGTCCTACCTGAATAATAATCTTCAATAAATGAGTCAATAACCTCTTCTTTGAATTTTTCTTTATAATCTAGAACATAATGTGGAAAGCCAAATTGTTGGGCAATTCTTTTTGCATCTGCAATATCGCGAAATGAACAACATGCCCCATCTCTTTCAACTCTACTTTCATAAAGTTTTAAAGTTACACCTTCAACTTCATATCCCGCAACTTTAAATACTGCAGCACAAACACTACTATCTACGCCACCAGACATTGCAACACAAATTCTTGATCCGCCCGGAATTTCGGTATGAATTTTTTTTATTAAAGAATCTAAAGCCTCCTTACCATCTGGTAAATCTACCATGATTTCATTTTTCCCCAATGAGCAAGTCATATATAAATTATAGTTAATACGTTCTATTTTTTAGTTAAATATATATTAACATTTTTGATAATCTTTTCAAGGAATAATTATTTTTGGAATTGACTGATTATGTAACACTTTGTGGTTTATAATATAATAAAGGTAATTATCGTATATTATAACCTCTTCAAAGCATTTTTATTGTTTAGTTTTATTAAATTTTAAAAATCGATTATGTAATAATAATTATTATATAGAGAAGATTTGTCATTCCAGCACTATACACGTGGCCAACGAGGGAGGAATATAGATTGAGACCATTTGAGAGACTCCATCTCTCAAACCCTTTGGGCAATCCAAAAGCCCACTCCAGGAGACTGATTACTATTCAACAACTAAAGTTGTTTGTAATCCCTTGCGTAAGTCCACTGGACTTCCTCATCCATTATATGAATTACTCGGGAAGGAATGGCTCCAGATAAATCCTTAGAACTACAATACTATTCTCTTTCTTCATTAATTCCTCGCAGAATTATACTTACCACCTTATCTTATCTTATCTTACACCTAACTCAAGCACTACTTTCTTCATCATAATATACATTTACACCATCAATCGATTATGTAATATTATATATTATTAAAATTTTACCTATATATTCTATTATAAAATATACTTTAATCAATATGCAAACAAGTTTTCTAAAAATAATCTCTAAAAATAATTATTTATATATTTTCATCTAAAATAAAGTAAAACTAAAATTATTTATTGTTTTAGAAAAAAACATTGGTAATATATTATATAAAATGACACTATATATGAAAAACTCAACAACAATGCGACCAAATGGTCAATCGATAATTTACAATAAGGCTGCAAAATTTCATTACGATCTACATGAAGGCGATGATTTATAAGTTGGTATTGTATTGAAAGGTTCAGAGGTCAAATCACTTAGAATGCATAATCCAAACATCATGGATGCATACGCTTTCATAAAAGATGGTGAGCTGTTTGTAAAAAATTTGGATATTCCAGTAGTTCAGTTTTCAAGAGAAAAACACGATCCAAAAGGCGAAAGAAAATTACTACTGCATAAAAAAGAATTAGCTAAAATTTCTGGAAAATTAATAAAAGGCTCAACGATTATACCTCTCAGTCTTTATTTTAATAAAAGAGGATTTGTTAAAATGAAAATCTCAATTGCAAAGGGTAAAAAATTATACGACAAACGCCGTGAACAAAAGGAAAAAGATATCAAACGCGAGACGCTACGCAGCGCTAAGATTGCTATATAAATTAAAAATAATTAAATATAGTAAAAATAAATTCAGAAAATCCCTTGCTTTTTTGAAAAAAATGAATAAAATAGTTTATAAATTGTCTAAAATAAACCTTTATTATGAATAAAAAAGAAGCACCAGTAAAAAAAGCAGGATCACCTCAGGGCGCTGGAAAAAAAGCTGCACCTGTTGCTGTTACAAAAGCTGACAAACAAAAAGCTAGAGATAAAATTCAATTGCACAGAGTGCTCGTAAAATGCACAAATGGTAAAAGTTTTTACACTTTCTCAACTGCAGGAAGTGCTAAACAAGAAGTTGCGATTTCTTGCTACTCTGACCCTTTTGTACACGAAGCTTGGAATAAAGACAAAGTACGTAAAATTTCTGCAGACAATCCATTCCAAAAACGTTTTGGTGCTATGGATTTTGGAAAAAAATCTAACGCAGCAGAATAAATTTCACAAGAATATTTATAAGAAATTCTAATTGATAAAATAAAACTAGGAATTGAAAAATTTTATAGTTATTTTTATCTTATTAGAAATTACTCTGAAAATTTACAAATTAGATTTTGAATAACTTGGTTGACTGGTCGAGTTGTTCATTTTAAAAATTATATTAACTAAAAATTATTTTGAGATACTAAAATGAATACTGAAAGAACATTATCGATTTTAAAACCTGATGTAACAGAAAGAAATATTACTGGTAAAGTAAATGCAATGATTGAAGCAGCTAAATTCAAAATCGTTGCACAAAAAAAAATCCATTTGACAAAAAAAATGGCTGAAGACTTCTACGCTGTTCATAAAGAAAGAGGATTTTTTGGCGAACTAGTTGCTCAAATGTCCGCAGCTCCTGTTATTGTACAAGTTCTAGAAAAAGAAAATGCAGTAGCTGATTATAGAATCTTAATGGGCGCAACTGATCCAACAAAAGCTGATAAAGGCACTATAAGAGCCGAGCATGCTAAAAATATAGGAGAAAATAGTGTTCATGGATCTGACAGTTTGGAAAATGCTAAACAAGAAATAGCTTTCTTCTTCTCTGAAATTGAGATCGTTGGCTAATTCCTTACACAAAAAATCAAGTAGAAATTGAAATTTTATTTTATTTTATTTTTCTATCTTTGATTTCTTACTCGTATTCTCCAAATTAATCTTAACATCAGGAGAATATTTTTTCAAATCTACATCAATTTCCTTACTAAATCGATCTTTGATTTTTGGCATTTCTTCTTTTATAAATTGATACACAATATCTGATATATTCTTACCATGATCATCTTTTAGATTAGAAATATTATTATATAAATATGACTCAAATTTACTTCTGAAAGAACATAAAGCTCTACCCTTCTCTGCAGTAAAATTTTTTAATTCTTCTTCTTGAACTTTTTTTAAACTTTCTAATTCTTTGGCTTGCCCATCTAATAAAATCACTAATCCAGCAGGGATTTTAGCATTATCTCTTCTATAAGCCGCAACCACTTTTTTATGATTATCTTTTAAATCACACTCTTCTTTTGCATGTCTGTCTTTAATAGATTTCTCCATGCCATTAAATAACTCATCCACAACTTTATAATTTTCTGCCATCTTACTACAAATATTCACAAAATTTACTATTCTCTTATTTTCTTCAGAATTTGTAACGTTTTTAGTATTCTCACCCTCATATTTACGATTAACGTTAATATTACTTACAACTTTATTCCAAATTATCAAAAATATCTTCATCAATTCTTCTATAAAATTAGATTTCTTCCTTTTTAAATTAATATGATTTATTGGAACGCCATTAAAACTTTTTGCACCACTATTTTGCATTTTTATGTTGTGCCACCTAGGCATCTCATTAACACTATTTCGTTTATAAATTGTCGAATCAGTGTATTTTAGAGAATTTAGAAAAGATATATGACCGGATAACCAATTTTTTGATTGTTGAATCGAATGGGCATCAAAGAATTTAACTCCAATTTTTGATAAATATTCTGAAAACTGAATGTTTATTTTTTTATCATTCTCGA
>JBIKUW010000114.1:0-3386 GCA_044347385.1 Rickettsiales bacterium | reverse complement strand
TAACTCTTTTTCTCCTCCATAATGTTTTGTAAACTCAGCAATAATGAAATGTCTTCTGTGAAACCTTCTTTTTGAAGAAATTAAAATCAATTTTTTACCAGGATTTGGATCGTTATCATTTATAACATCAAGTAATTCCTTAGAAACTTTAGAAGGATTTCCTGCCACTTTCAAAATATCTATATCAACTCTACTAAAAATTTTATATGTATCTTTCATCAATTGAAGCAAAAAATCTGGCTCTAATTTTTTACTTTTACCAAAAATATTTCTTGGGTTACCATCCTGCTTGATAAATTCTCTCACATTCGTGAATTGCTCAGGACTAATCTTAGAAAGTACAGTCATATTTTATTATATTAAATAATTAATCATTATATCATAAAATACTTTAAGCCCAATCAAATTTATATAAAAATTTTAATATATTTTCAGAATATTATACAAAAGATCTCAGAAAAATAAATAAGAGTTTCATCTTAATGAAAATAATTAATTAAAAAATACCCTTTACTGAGAAGCATTTTTTGTTATAATTTCATACAAAGATGTAAAAAATAATATGAATATTAATACAATAAATGTTTACTCTGAAGAATTTGTGCTTTTTTTAGATGAACAAAAAATTGATTTAGATACTGAATTTAAGGAAATTGAATCTATTTTAAATTATGTAAATTCAGACCCATTGATCACTGAATTCATTAAAGCACCAGTCGTTGATTTTCAAAAAAAATTTTCATTGCTGTCTGAGCTAACTGAAGATAAAAATATACTCAATCTCTTTTCAGTTCTGGAAAAAAATGGAAAAATCGAATTTTTTGTTGATATTTTAAAACAAACTTTAAAATTAATTAACAAAAAAAATGGAATTACTGATGTTACTGTAACGTCTGCTGTAAACTTGGATCAAAATCAAATTGAAAAAGTTGGGAAGCTGGTTAAAAAAATCTTCAATCTCGATTCAAAAATTACAAATAATATTGACCAATCTGTAATTGGCGGTGTCGTAATTCAAGTCAACAACGATATTCTAGATTTATCCTTGAGAAAGCAATTTGAATCAATGAGTAATATCATAGCAGATTCTTTATCAGAAAACTAAAACATCATTCAAACAAGTCGTCATTTTTAAACTATTTTAATTTTCTTGAAAATCCAGAGTATTTCACTCTTGTAAAGATTATAAAAGTGTCTATAATTTAATTAAAAAATATTTAACACATAAAAATAAATATACTCTATTATGGATAAAAATTTAAAGAATCACGGTGTTTCTGTTGATGTGAAGGATTGGATTTATATGGATTATCAAGCTACAACTCCAATAGATCCAAGGGTTGTTGAGGAAATTAATTATTCATATTTAAATTTTAAAGGAAACGCAAACTCAAGAAGTCATGCTTTCGGATGGCAGGCTGAAGAAGTAGTGGATTATGGCCGCTCAGTGCTGTCACAGGCAATTGGCGCAACTGAAAAAGATATAATTTTTACTTCTGGCGCTACTGAATCTAATAATATTGCCATCAAAGGAGCTGCTCTATATCAAAAAGAAGCTGAGGGAAGAGATCATGTTATAACTCTTTTGACGGAACACAAATGCGTAATTGAGTCATGTCGTTGGTTGGAAAAAAATGGCTTCAAAGTTACATATTTGCCCGTAAAAAGTGATGGACTTGTAGATTTAGATCTCTTGAAAAACTCTATAACAGAAAAAACTGGGTTAATCTCTGTGATGGCAGTGCATAATGAAATTGGTGTCATACAACCGCTGAAAGAAATTGGAGAGATCTGTAATGAAAAAGGTATTATTTTTCACACGGATGCAGCTCAAGCTTTCTGTAAAATTCCACTAAACGTTGATGAACTTGGAATTGATTTAATGAGTATGACTGCTCATAAAATATATGGACCTGTTGGCGTTGGTGCTCTTTATATTAGGCGAAAACCAAAAAAAGTTCGTCTTAGAGCAATAATAAGTGGTGGCGGTCAAGAAAAAGGCTTGCGCTCCGGTACTTTACCAACCGCGCTCATAGCTGGTTTCAGAAAAGCCATTGAAATATCCCAGAATGAAATGGAGGAAAATAATCGTCATGTGAAGAAACTTTTCGATAGATTGTATGATGGGCTCTTCAATTCAATTACACATATTTATCTAAATGGAAGCAAGGAGAAACGTTATTATGGAAACTGCAATGTTAGTTTTGAATATATTGAGGGCGAATCCTTGCTCATGGCATTAAAAAATTTAGCTGTTAGCTCTGGATCAGCCTGCACATCTGCATCCCTTGAATCCTCATACGTTTTAAAAGCACTTGGAGTTGTTGAGGAATTGGCGCACACATCAATTCGCTTCGGATTTGGACGCTTTACTACTGAAAAAGAAATCGACTATGTAATTGATGTGACTAAAAAAGCTGTTGAAAAATTACGTGAAATGAGCCCATTATGGGAAATGGCGCAGGAGGGCATTGACTTAAACACTATAAAATGGGATCATCACTAAGAAATTTATTGGCATCAATGATCAGAAGCTAGAAATTGAATGCCTTATACAACTAAAAACCTAGTATTTCTTTCAATTTCCCTAGCTCATTTCTATCTCTGTGAATAATCAAAGCATAATTATTTGCAGATTCATTGTATTTAAACATAAAATTAGCATTAATTACATTCGCAATACCGAGCGCACCTGCAACATCCCAAAGCTTTGTACAATTTGAAATTACACCATCTAACTTTCCAATCAAGCTATAACACACAGTTATCGCTGTTGACCCAAAAATTCTAACAGAAACTTTTTTCGACAATCTATTGTAAATCAAATTAATACATGGATAAGTAGTACCAATTAAATATTTATGTTCATGATACCTTCTATTTTTTAAAATTTCTTCAAATGGTACAATTTCATCGCAATACTGATAAAAAGCACCATAATTTTTCATTGCAAAAAATACTTCTTTCAAAATTGGAGCAACAACAATACCACCAATAAATTCTCCATAACTTAAAACTCCAATTGAAAAACAAAAATACTCGATCCCATATACATAATTTGATGTACCATCTATCGGGTCAATTATAAAAATTAATTCCTTGGAAGAATCAACTTTATTATAATTAAAAGACTCTTCAGTTATAAAATTAGAGTCTGGGAAAAAATTTTTCAAAAAATCAATTGATTTACTCTCTATATCAAGATCAATCTGCGTAACAATTTCAGAACCATTATCTTTATAAAAAATAAAATCTTTGGAGAACTTTTCAAAATTATCCAATAAATAACTGGATATCTCTTTACCAATACACTGTAGTTTCTCAAAAACTAACTGATAATTTACCATTTTTCATCCAATTCTATTTATTAATTTATTATATATTTT